>DATGXP010000096.1:0-2375 GCA_035298845.1 Chitinophagales bacterium | reverse complement strand
ACGCAACATGTCGCAATCATCCTGGCTGCCAAAGGGCAGCACTATCTTTCCTCCTACGGATAATTGCGCCAGAAGTTTCTTTGGCATCTCCGGCACAGCGGCCGTTATTATTATTTTATCAAAAGGGGCCTGCATAGGCACGCCTTCAAAGCCATCTCCAAAGTAGCATTTTACATTCCAGTATTCCTGTTCGTTTTTCCAGGTACGCCTTTCCGGCTCCGGTGCAGTATTCAGTTTATTGGCCCCTTGCCCTAGTATATATTCTTTTATAAAAGGCAGGAACTTAGCCGTGCGCTCGTATAATATTTTGTGTCGCTCTATGGTAAATACACGTGCCTTCAGTAGCATTAGCACAGTGCCCTGGTAGCCGCTGCCGGTTCCAATTTCCAATACTTTTTCGCCCGGTTTAATTTGCAACAGCTCGCTCTGGCGCGCTACGGTATAAGGCTGCGATATGGTCTGCCCTTCACCAATTGGGAAAGCTATATCCTCATAAGCTTTTGTTTCGTGAAATATAGAATCGTTGCCAAAAAACAAATGACGGGGTATGCGCTCAATGGCAGCCAGTACAGTTTCATCGCTTATTCCTTTTCTGCGAAGATTAGCTACCAGTTCTTTCCGTAGCCCTTTGTGCCTGTATGTGTCTGTCTGCTGCATGTTGCTACAAACTAACATTAAAAGCACCGCATAAACTGTGCTTGTTTTTCACAAATGCAGTGAGTGGAAAAGGAAATAGGACAGTGTTAGTTTATTTTGGAACCTAGGATAATCCGGTGTATAGTGATTTGTTCCTCGTTATACCTAAATGCTACAATCCACTTTTTTTGAAACACGATACAACTGTAATAATGGATAGCTAACTCTTCGCTTTTACAAAGAGGAAATTTAAGATTGGTAAGCGGTAGATATTTTTGCATGAAGGCTTCAAACTTGCTGAAAAATCTTTTTCCGCTTCCTTCAGTATTTTTTTGTTCAACAAATTCACAAATATCCAGCAAGGCATCATAAGCACTTGTTGTAAAGACAATCTCCCTCATTTATTTTTTATTTTCTTCAAACGTTTTGCTACACCTTCCCTTACTTCTTCCAGTGTATATCGTTTCGGACCCTCTTCGCGACCCAAAAACTCTTGCAATTGTTCTTTGGTAGGATTTAGACCGCCGGGCAATGCCATATCCTTTGCGGTTAATGGTTTAAAGCTTTCTTTCTTGTGCGTTATTTTAATCGAACTATCCGTTTTTTGCAATTTACGAATACTGGTTAGTAGCTTTTTAGATGCTTCAGTTTTTCCATCTATTTCTATCACGTATGTCATACTCCAAATATAGGTAAATCTGTTCTCTTTTTCAACCAAAGGGCAGCCATTGCCAAAGCACGTTCTTTTTTTAGTTTAGCGCTTCCCAAAACTTAGCTGGGTTTAAAAAACAACAATGAGCAAAATAAAATTTGGAACCGACGGATGGCGCGGAATTATTGCCAAAGATTTTACTGTTGACAATGTGAAGCGCGTAGCCAAGGCTACGGCAGATTGGGTACAGAAACAAGATGCCAATGCTAAAATTGTAATTGGTTTCGATTGCCGCTTTGGTGGCAACCTGTTTTCACAGGCTGCTATTAACGTATTTTGCCAGCAGGGTATCAAAGTATATTTCGATAAGCACTTTGTATCTACACCTATGATATCCTTAGCTGCCAAAAACCTGGGCTGCGAAGTGGGTGTTATACTTACGGCCAGCCATAACCCACCATCGTACAACGGATATAAACTAAAAACAAAACACGGTGGGCCGCTAATTCAAAAATACATTAACGAAGTAGAGGCGCTTATTCCGGATACTTTCTCTACTGAAGACCTATCTTTAGAAGAATGGGAAGCAAAAGGTTTGCTTGAGTTTGTAGATCTTGAAACGATGTATTTTGAACATGTGGAGGGTTACTTCGACCTGGATGCTATTAACGAAAACTCAGAATTGGTTGTAGCTTACGATGCCATGTATGGTGCAGGTCAAAGTGTGTTTCAGCGCATAATGCCCCATGCCGATTTTCTACACTGCGAATACAACCCGTCTTTCTATGGGCAGGCACCAGAGCCTATAGCTAAAAACTTACAGGAGTTGGAAGTCTACCTGCGCGAAATGAAGCATGTAGATATGGCTATAGCCACCGATGGAGATGCCGATAGAATTGGCTTGTACAACGCCGGCGGTAAGTTTGTAGATGCGCATCATATTATATTGTTGCTTATACATATTCTACACAAGTACAAAGGGCTGGATGGTAAAGTAGTGATTGCATTCTCTGTATCAGACAAGGTGAAGAAATTATGTGAGCAATATGGTTTGCCTTACGAGGTAACAAAAATTGGATTTAAGTAT
>DATGXP010000095.1:0-2818 GCA_035298845.1 Chitinophagales bacterium | reverse complement strand
TAACAGCACTGATCATATACACCGGGGGAAGTGAACTTACAAAAGATTTGTTGCTACAAGCAGCTTTTTCGCGGCCGGGCACTCTTACCGGACCGGTAATTTTTTCGATGTGTGGATTCATATTCTCTCTGTTTTGGTGTGGTTAATAATGCGTTTATATATTATCTATACGCCCTATAGCCTGTTAAGTTCTGATTATCAATCTGTTTGTAACAACGCCGATTTTGTAGATGCAAAAATCTAATGCATCACAAACTTTGCGGTGTATGAGTTTACACCATTAGAAAGGCGCAGGATGTAAACGCCTGCGGCATAGGTAGATGTTGAAAGCGTAGTATGCGAATCATCCAGCATATCATGGCTGATAGCGCGGCCAAGTACATCAAATATATCGGCGTAGTAGCTATGCTGCTCAAAGTTAGTTAGGCCCACTACCTGTAAATCACCGGTAGCGGTAAGCGTGAACGAGATAGCGCTGCCGCTTAAGTTGTCAACTGCCGTAGCTACGGCCACTGTCACGGTCAGCGTATCAATCGCTTTACAGCCTAACTCGTTCTGCACATGCAGGGTGATGGTATACTCGCCGTTTTGCCCATATTGGTGAAACACATTGGGCGAGGCTACGGCCGCACTATCTCCATCGCCAAAGTTCCAGAAATAAGAACCGGTGTTGGTAGCAGGGGTATAAAAGAAACCGTTATAGTTGGTTAGCTGGTAGGTGATATCAGCTACCGGGCACGAGTCTATCACAAAAGATGCAGAGAAAGTATCTGCGCAAAAATTGTTAGCTGCATACAGGCTTGCAGTATAGGAGCCTCCGCTCAGGTACGATTTTGTAGCCGGGGTTGTATCGGTAGCAAAAGTGCCATCACCAAAATTCCAGTAGTAGGAGTAAGCATTGCTAGCCAGGTTGGTAAACTCCACATCCAGCTCATTGGTAGTATAGCTAAAATTGCTTTGTGCATGGGGCACTACCTGCGTTTGAAAACTCCGCACCTCTCCTTCTGCCAATGCCTGGTTAATCTCTTTTACCGCAATTGTAGCCAAACCGGTATCGGCCCATAGTACCGTTATAGCATTACCGGTGTTGCTTACAATGCTACCACTACCCGAAATGCTCCAGCAATAGCGGCTGCCGGGTGTATTAACTACTGAGTATGTGCCAAGGGTGCCGGAGCACAAGGCTGTATCGCCCGTAATAGCAGAGGTTACCGGTTTAATTACATCGAACAGAAACGGACGGGTATAATTGTAAATAGTATCGTTAAGGTTAGGTGCCAGCAGCTCCGGCTCATGACCATAACCCACCAGCGGATGAAACTCATTAAATATACCTGCATTGGTCAACCTTTCATGTATCGGCACACTGCCATATACTTTAGGAAACACCGGCAACTGAAAAGGATACCCATATACATAAGGCACCAGTATATCCTGGTCGCCATGAAATGACAGCACGGGTGTATTTTCTGAGGCATCTATGTAACTTGTATCCATTATGGCGCCCCACTGGTTTACAATAGCCTTAATATGCGGAATGCGCAATCCGAAATCGGTATTGCCCGAGCAGTCCATACAGCCCATATCGTCGGGCTCCAGCAGCGAACCAAACGTAGATGCCGGCCTGTCGGCATCGGTAGTAAAGGCATTGGCAAAGGCGCAGAAACATCCGGCGCTGGTACCGGTAAGTATTATAAGCGAGGTATCAAATTTAAACTGGCCTGCACGCTGGCACATATACCGCAGTGCCGAGCGCTCATCCTGCACACCGCGATAATAAGCCCGCACGGTGCTATTGGTATCCAGCGGGTTTAGCCCAATGCGGTAATCTATACTGGCCACTGCATAACCGCACTTGGCAAAGTACTCGCAAAACTGGGGTATCACCGGTTCGCTGCGCCAGCCTATGGTAAAGCCCCCGCCAAACTGAAATACTATTAGAGGGCGCTTACTGAGCGTATCGCCTGTAGGTTCGTAAAAGTCGAGGTATAAGTCCTGCGGCTGGGCCAGCACTCCAAATGGCGTAGCACTGCCGAACTTATAGGTGGTCATGGTTACCTGATGGAAGATAGTATCCTGGTAACGCTGCGAATTGCAAGACTGCGAGTAAACAGCGAAGGAGCAAAGAATAGAAAATACAGAAAGTAAAATCTTCTTCATGTAATGAATGTAAGAACAAAAGCTGAAGATTGAAAGGTCATATTATGGCCCAAATAAGGCAGGTGCTATGCCTTCTCTCCCATCACCATCCTCTCCTTACCGCTTAAGTCAGTCCGCAATTGCACATTCACAAAACCGGCTTTAACCATTAAGTCAACTACTTGTGGCCCCCGCGCTGCGTTAATCTCAAAAAACAATTTGCCGCCTTGTGTTAAAGCACTTACAGCAAGTTGAGCAATACGGCGGTAGAAAATCAAATCATCAGTACCTTCTGTAAACAGCGCCAGGTGCGGCTCATACTTTAATACGTTGGCCGACATATGCGCTTGTTCGCTTACATCTATATACGGAGGGTTGCTGATGATTACATCATAAGTATCGGCATTCAGTTCTTCAGTAAGTATATCCATACGGCTAAACTTTACCGCTGTGCCATTCAGTTTATTGTTCTCTCCTGCTACCAGCAAAGCATCTTCACTTATATCTACGGCTTCAATAACCGCTGCGGGAAAGCTTTTGGCAATTGTTATTGGTATGCAGCCGCTGCCGGTTCCTATATCGAGCATGTGCGCAGAGGGCGCAGAAATTTCCGAGCGCACCCATTCTACCAGTTCTTCGGTTTCGGGGCGGGGTATTAAAACACCGGCGTTTACTTTAA
>DATGXP010000094.1:0-5194 GCA_035298845.1 Chitinophagales bacterium | reverse complement strand
GTCGCCTGGGTGTTAGGTATAACGATATCCTTCCCTTTTACCAGGAGAAAATACAGAACAACCCGAGCTTTAAATTAAAGATGCTTCACTTTTTTATAGATACCGGCATAAAGGATGTAAACTATTACTGGACGGAATTTCACAAAGCGCTGGATGTATACTGCGATCTTAAAAAGATTTGCCCGGAGCTAAACTCTATCAACCTGGGTGGGGGCATGCCTATTAAGCACTCATTAGCTGCCGATTTCGATTATGAGTATATGATAAACGAAATTGTAAGCCAGATAAAAACCACCTGCAATAACGAAGGTGTAGATGAGCCGGATATTTTTACCGAGTTTGGTAGCTATACCGTAGGCGAGAGTGGTTGTGTAATATTCAGCGTATTGGGCGTAAAAAACCAAAACGACCGCGAAACATGGTACATGCTCGATGGCTCGCTAATGAACAGCCTTCCTGATATCTGGGGTCTGTCACAGCGCTTTATAATGCTGCCGATAAATAAATGGGATGATGAGTATAAGCATGTAAACCTGGGGGGCATTACCTGCGATGTGGGCGACTACTACAATAGCGATGCACACATCAACCAGGTGTATCTGCCTAAAATAAAACAGGGCGAAAAATTGCACATCGGCTTCTTTAATACCGGTGCCTACCAGGATACTTTAAGTGGATATGGTGGTATTAAGCATTGTCTGTTGCCATCGCCTCCGCACATTCTGGTAGATGAGAAAAAACGAAATGAGTTTACCTACAAGGTTTTTGCCGAAGAGCAAACATCAGAAAGTATGATGAAGATACTGGGGTACTAGCTAAAGCGCTGGTTGCGCGCCTCGTATAATACTATACCGGTACTTACCGATACGTTAAGCGATTCTGTTTTGCCTTTCATAGGTATGCGCACACGCTCATCACATGCCTTCAATATAGGTTTAGATATGCCGTAGCCTTCCGAACCCATTACTATGGCGCAAGGCACTTTAAAATCTGCTTTGCTAATCTCCGATGATTCTTTCATTTCCGTTCCGTAAATGCGTATACCGTTTGTTTTCAAAAACTCCACCGCCTCCAGCAGACTCTTTTCGCGACACACCATTATTTTACCTAAGGCACCTACGCTGGCTTTCATAGCTTCTGCGTTAATCTGCGCCGAGCCTTGCGTAGGCACTATTATGGCATGTGCACCAAAACACTCAGCCGAACGCGCAATGGCGCCAAAATTCCCTACGTCGGTCACGCCATCCAGCACAAGAAACAAAGGTGTTTCGCCTTTGGCATATACACTATCCAGCACGTCATCTATCTTGTAATAATCTATTATAGAAAGAAAGCCGATAACACCCTGCAGGTCGGCATCGCGGTGCTTGCTGTATTTTTTAGCCACAGCCTCCAGCTTCTCCTTGGGTACATTTTGCGTAGGTGTTTCAGTTTCTTTAGCCAGTTTATATATCTCTGTTACGTCCTCGCCGGCTGCGCTTTTCAGCAGTAGTATTTTATCAAACCGCTTACCTGCTTTAAATGCATCCAGTACGGCCTTACGGCCAAAAACGCAAAAATGTTGTTTATGCTCTTTCATAATAAAGACAATTAAAGTGACTCCAAATTACCGTTACTACTTTAAAAGCAAATAGCAACCCGGTAGAGTTGCTATTTGTTTTTGTTATTTACATAGCTGCTCTTACTTAGGCATTTGAACAAAACTCATCCTGTACCCCTGGAAAGTTTCGTCAATTTTTGCGCTGTAATCAGCATCATCATATTTTTTAGAAGCCAAAGTAAGCTCCTGCATAATAAACAGCTGCTCTCTTACCTCGCGGCGCTCCATAAAGGCACCCTGCTGCAACTGGCTGTAGTAGGCCATATCGCCTGCATCCTGGGCCTGGTTAAGGGCAAACTTGTAAACTGTTTTGTAGTAATTAAGTTCGTCCTTAGCCTTATCCAGCATTTCGTTTAGCAGCGCACGGGCTTTTTCCTTCTGACCGGCTTCATAATAAACCTCAGGGTAAGAGTAATCGAACACCGAGTGCGGAACGCGGTCGGCAGGCATTACCTTTAGCGAGTAATCTATTACTGCCGCAGCTTTATCTTTTTCACCCTTATCAAGCAATGCCTGAGCAAGGCGGCCAAAGTTACCACGGATGTTCACGGTCATGCGCAGCGTATTCTCATCCAGATATACATGTGGGTTTTCTGCTATACCCGCAAACTTGAACTTCTTCATCATGTTCTCATACATCACATCGGTACGCACCGGTGAGCTGTATGGCGAGTTGCTGGCATTTACCTTAGGCACCACGCGGTAAGTTAAGCCTTCCAGCTGGAAATACTTCTCTAAGCCCATGTAAGCCTCCGGCGCTACCGATACAGCAAAGTATATAGGGCGCTCCATAATGTTGTTCGCCACTATATCCAGTGTAAGCAGGTCGTTCTTTAATAAGGCACCGTTATCAATAGTCCATTGCATACGCGAAACTAGCTGGCCCTGGTCATCCGGCGACAGCATGTTCATTGCCTTCGCTTTATCCGTATCTATATCCAGATAGAAGGTTTTGGTAGGCAGATAGTTTTCGCTCTCGCCGTTCTGATACATTACCTTATCGCGCTGGTCTTCGCTGGCTATAAACTTCATCACGTTCCTCAGGTCAGCACCTTCAGCGCCTATACGCGAATCCTGCTTAAACCTGGTTACATCGCGCTTGCGGCCTTCGTACTGGCTTGGCTTAAAGCTCATTTTAAGCGGCGCAGCGTTGTTGGTTTTGTAATTCAGCTGCTCTATATACCAATCTACACCCAATAGCGATAAGTTGATGATGCGGATATCCGGCCTTACGCCTTCGGTTTCCTGTGCATACCACAGCGGGTAAGTATCGTTATCACCTTGTGTAAAGATGACAGCGTTTGGCGCACACGACTCTAAATAGTCAATTGCAAAATCGCGTGCCGGGTAACGGTCGTGGCGGGTGTGGTCATCCCATCCCTGCGAGCCCATTAAAAACGGAGCCGCAGCGCAAAGCACCAATGCACCTATAGCGCTTGGCAATTCAGGCAACTTGAATTTAGTTCTGAAAAGGTCTACCAGTGCAATAAGCCCGAAGCCAATCCACATGGTAAAGGTCAAGAACGAAGATGCAATAGCATAATCGCGCTCACGTGGCTCTATCGGCGGTTCGTTCTGGTAAACAATCTGCAAGAAACCGGTGGTACCAAACAGCACCAGGATAATCCAGAAAGTGCGTTCATCTTTAAACAGTGTATATATCAAGCCTATCAGGCCCAGTATAAATGGTATCATAAAGAACTTGTTACGCGCTTTATTCGCCATCATCGATTTCGATAAATTCTCCTGCGGCCACTCCGGAGTAAAGAACTTGTGCGAGTTATCTATGAATGGGATACCCGATATCCAGCGGCCATCATCGTTACCATAAGTGCCTTGTATATCGTTTTGGCGGCCTGCAAAATTCCAGAAGAAGTAACGGAAATACATGTAACCAATCTGATATTTGAAGAAGAACGCCAGGTTATCTTTAAACGTGATGGCATCTTTCACCGCATACTGGCCCTGTCCACTCTCTTTATTCAGGCTGGCAGCATATTCATTAGCCTGCTTTAAGCCCGATGGAGGGAATGTTTTTACTACATTTTTAGTAGCACGGTCTATTACATTATATTCCGGGTTAAGCCAGGCACGGTAAGCAGCAATTTTTCCCTCCTCTTGCCAAAAACCTAAACGAGGGAAAGGCATCTGCACATCATCACGTATTTTGTAATCCTGCTTATCTCCACCGTAAACATATTTACCAGCCGTTTCATCCTTAACCCAACGCTCACCGGTTTTAATATAATCTTCAATATCGTAAGAAGTACAGGTATAGTCCGGCCCTTTTAATAAAGGACGGTCGCCATACTGCTCACGGTCTACATACGATTTAATGGTAAAGGGGTCCGTAGGGCGGTTCATGTTAATAGGCGGGTTCGCAATAGCGCGTATAGGCACCATTATGTAACTCATATAACCTATGTATGAAAACGCCACCGACAGAATACCGATATTCATCAACCTGCGCGCTTCGTAACCATAGTGATGAACAGCGAACAGCGTACCCACAATAGCGAAACGGATAAAACGGGCAGTCCAGCTATCGGTAATTATAAGGCCCATAATAGCATAGATACCGGTTACCACTACTGCAATCCTGAAATCTCTTTCGGTACCTGTATGGGTATAACGTAGTATAACTGCTATAACCGCTAACAACAACAACAAGCCAAACACAACTCCCGAGTTAAACGGCGCACCCACAGTGTTTACAAAGAACAAATCCATACCCGCCAAATACGACTGGGTAAAGGAGATAATGAATTTCATGTAAAGGCCCAGTATCAAAAATCCAACAGCACCGGTTATTACCCAACCTGTAAGCGTGGTTTTATACTTTTTGTAGTAATAAACCATAGCAATGGCAGGCAAAGCCAGCAAGCTCAATAAGTGAACACCTATAGAAAGACCGGTCATGTAGCTGATAAGTACCAGCCAGTGGTCGGCGTATTTGCTATCGTCGGCATCCCACTTCATTATAGCCCAGAAAATAAGGGACATAAAGAACTGCGACAAGGCATAAACCTCACCCTCTACCGCGCTAAACCATAGCGAATCAAGGAACGTGCAGCAACCTGCGGCTATCAAACCGGCACCTATTACAGTAACAATAGCGCCACTGGTGTAGTTGTTATCTTTAATTACAAACTTGCGGGCAAGGGCCGTTACAGTCCAAAAAGTAAACATAACCGAGCCGGCAGTAGCCAGGGCACTCATTAAGTTGATAGATACACCTACGTTGCCGCCTGTGCCATTCACCAGCGGGTCGCCGCCGCTGAATAGGGTAAAAATACGGCCCAGCATCAAGAAGAAAGGCGCACCTGGCGGGTGAACTACCTGCAACTTAAAGCAACCCGAAATAAACTCCCCGCAATCCCAAAAGCTGCCGGTGCTTTCCATGGTCATTCCGTAAACCACGGCTGCGAAGACAAAAGAAACCCATCCGAAGATGTTGTTGAGCAATTTGTATTTCTGCATATAATATGTTGAAATGCCCGTTTGTTAACAGGGCGGGCGTAAAAATAATTTTTTCCGGCACAGTTACAGGCACGAAAATCGCACGGCCGAATAAAGGTTAATAGGATAAAAAGC
>DATGXP010000093.1:0-4783 GCA_035298845.1 Chitinophagales bacterium | reverse complement strand
TGGGTAATGCATTATGGTAAATCTTCTTCTTCAACCTGTAGCCAGGTGGCCGGAAACTTAAGGTCTTTGTACCAAACCAATTTCCATTCGCCATCGTTGTATTCCAGCGCGGTCATATTCTCTACCCAATCGCCGCTATTTAAATACATCACAGTACCGCGTTCGGTGGTTATGGGTTTAATACAGGGCATGTGGGTGTGTCCGTTCAATACAAAATCGTAGCCCTCATCCAGCGCAATTTCGGCAGCGGTAAGCTCATAGTTGCTCAGCATTTTTATGCCTTTTTTGGTAGCCTTTTTTACCTGCTGCGAAAACGAAGTTTTTTCGCGGCCCATCATCTCCAGTATAAAATTCACCAGCTTGTTAATCAGGATGAGTATTTCGTAACCGGTAGTGCCCAGCTTGGCCAGCCAGCGCGAACCCTGCATGGATACATCGAATATATCGCCATGAAAAAACCAGTGCCGCTTGCCGTCCATGTTCAGTACCAGTTTATCTTCCAGCGTTAGGTTACCCAGCTTTAAGCCCGAGTAACGGCGAAACATTTCATCGTGGTTGCCGGTAAGCAAATGCACCTTTATACCCTGCGATATAAATTTAAAAACATGCTCTATTACCTTGCTGTGCGACTTGGGAAAGTAGTAACTCCTGAACTGCCATATATCGATAAAGTCGCCGTTAATAATCAGCGTTTCGGGCTCTATACTGTTAAGGTACCGGTTTAACTCCTTGGCCCTGCAACCGATAAAGCCCAGGTGCACATCGCTGATAACAGCCACCTTTACTTTTCGTTTTGCATCGTTCATAGGGTTGGCAAATTTCGCAGGGTTATGTTACCGTAAGGTTATTCTTTTATCAGCCCCAGGTTGGTTTGCGAGCTTGCCGAAACCTGGTTTATACGCGCCAATTCTCCGTTGGGAAACTGCACCTTGAAGTCAGTCCAGCCCGGTGTGCCGGCACGTGGGTCGGGCCTGTAATAATCGGTAGATATAATCTGCGCACCGCTCTCAAAAGAATTGTTCATATCAGTGTAATCGCCTTCGCGGGCTTCGTCGGTACCTGAATCGGCACGGGTCCTTACTATATATCCCTGTTGAACGCGGGTTATAATTTCGGGTTTATCGTTGTTAGGCGAATTTAAAATAACAAAGGCTGCTTCGGGTGTACCAGGGTCAGAGTAAACAAACATAGCGCGGTTTTGCAGTGATGGATGCCCTGCTTTATAAAGTGACTCGGCGCCGCCCTGCATAATAAATACAACCTTGTTACGCGCCTGTGCCAGGGTAGGCCAGTTGCCCGCCAGTACGGCTGCCTCTAGTGTAGGATAGCTGCCGCGTACATCATCGGGTGTAACTACCTTATCCAGCAGTTCGCCAAATACTGATTTTATTTCTTCATCCATCTTATCGCAGGCCGAAGCATCAAACGGAATAGATAGGGTCATACCCGGTAGCGAAGGCAGCACATCGCCCACCGTTTCGTTCTTGGTTTCTACATTAATAAAAATAGGCAGGTGGTTAGGATGGGCCACGCTCCAGTTATATACTGTTGTAAGGGCCTGCTTAAATGTGTAGTAGTTTGTATTAAAATCAAAATCGGGTATGTGTACAATTTTAAAACCCGGCTCCCGCAGTATATCCACTCGGCTATCGTTATCCAATCCTACCATGCTCATGCCCTGGCGGTAATAGAAATTGCCACCCTGCGGGTCGTTATAAATATCCAGTTCCAGCCCGCGCACATTGTAGTCGTCAAACTGCTGCTCTATAGGCACATGCCAGTAGTCTATGCCCCTTGGGTTGTATTGCTCGGGCAGTAAACCAAGCGCACTGGCATTGGTCATCCAGTTAAAAATACTATCGTTGGTTTTAAGGTGGTAGCTGTTATGGCTGGCAATAATCTGCACCTGGTTCATCTTTAAACTATCGGTAGGCCCATTGTCGAAAACTTCCGGCCCGTCCTTTCCTTTAGTTTCTTTTTTGCATGAAGCAACAAACAACAAACAGCAGGCAAATGCCATTACATAACTTTTCATTAACCTTAATTTTAGATGAAGTTAATGAAATGATAATGCGAAGCAAGGGCAGAAAAATAAATTAACTGATTGATGAAGTGTAGCGGATAATTCGCTGAAATAACAGCCACCCCCAAACCCCTATAGGGGCTTTAACAGCCGCCTTTAATTTCAGCGTTTCCCTTATCTAACAGGCGTGGTCTTGCCCTTCTTACCCGAGGCAACCGGAGTTTTAGCTGATACCGGCACCGGTTGCTTGCGTAGCCCCGTAAGCGTTCCAAATTCTTCACCGATACCAATTACCGAGCGGTAGTTGAGCGGAAACTCGAGGAACACGTGTAACATGCTTAGGAAGTACAGCGCAATAAGTCCTGTTTTGTAATTGTAAGCATACAGGCCCACAGAGGCCACCCACAGGGCAATAGTTGTAATCAGCCATTTTTTAGGCACCTGGTGCCATTTAATAACCGATGTTTTAGAAAACCAGTTAAGGTAGTGATAGGTATAGGCAAAGGCAATAAAACGCATAATGCCAAAGCCAATGTTAGAGGCAAATACCGTTTCGCGGGTGGTAGTGCCCAAATTGAAAATATGCACAAACGATTGGTTGACCATAGCAAAGCCACTCTCAACAAGCGTTTTTTGGGCGTAGTCGCTTATTTTATAAAACGTAAACTGCGGGTAGAAAATGAAAAAGCTAACCGCGCAGGCAATAAAAACTACCAACGAAATTACACCGGTGATGCTCCTGTTTTTTAGGGCGCCCAGTAAAATGAATAAACCGGTAAACACAAATACATGTATTAGCGTAGGCAGAAACACGGCAAACAAAAAGAAGAAGGATTGTGTGCTGGCTATAAGCCCTCCTAAAAAAGCGCCGATACCTATAAAGCCGATTTTCCAAAGCCAGTCTTTAAACATTACAAAGCCCAGCGCGCTTACAAAGGCGAGGTAAATCATAAAGTTGGCTGCTGTGGGGTGCTCGGTAAATACAAAGTTGAGGATAAACAGCACTGCACACAACAGTATAAGCCACACATAATCAAACTTGCCATTGGCAAAATAATCGCGCTTATGCAGCCAGGTAATTTCGGTAAGGTAATGCAGGGGGCCAAGCACTGCATACGAAAACAAAAACAGCTCGAAGGGAATAATAAACGCCGCTGCACACGATATAAGCATCAGTGCTATGTTGGCTAAGTCTATACGCGTTGTGTTCATTGTTCTTTCATGTCGGTTAGTCCACCGTATCTAGTCCACTTCGGCCACTACTATCCCAGGCCCGGAATTTTGGGCATGTTGCCCATCATTTCGCTTTGCATTACGCCATCGGCTTTGGTAAGCGCATCGTTAATAGCGGACTGAAGTTTAGTCTCCAGTTCCAGCTTATCATCCTGTTTCAAAATTTCGATGTTCTTTATTTTGCGGTTGCCCGATACGGTAACGCGCACATAATCATTCTCTGCATCCAGCTCAATGGTGTCTAACCGTTTTTTGGTTTCTTCCATTTTTTCCTGCAGTTCCTTCAGTTGTTTCATTTGATCGAAAAAGCCCATATCGAATTTTAGATTTTAGAATTATGATTTTGGATTGAAATACAAAAATAGAAGTTAACTCTTCATGTTGTCGAACTGCAATGGGTAACCATAATCGCCTTTGCGCAAAAAGGCAATTACCTGTTGCAGGTCGTCAATCTTCTTTCCGGTTACACGTACAATATTGTCCATTTGTGCGGCCTGCACTTTAAGGCCGGCATCTTTAATGGCTTTTACAATTTTCTTCATCACATCTTTATCCAGCCCGTTCTTCAGCTTCACATCCTTTTTAATCATAGGGCCCGATGCATAGTGCTCTTTGCTTACATCAAAGCTCCGGGCGTCCAGCCCCTGTTTCATACCACGGTTGATAATGATATCGAGCGCAGCGCCGAGGCGCATTTCATTTTCGGTAGTTATTAAAAGCGTAAGGTCCTTTTTATTAAAATCAATTTCGGTTTTGCTGCCATGAAAATCGTAGCGGTTTACAATCTCCTTTTTGGCTACATTAATGGCATTCTCTACGGTCTGCGAATCTACCTTGCTTACTATATCAAAAGATGGCATATCGGAGTATTGAGTTTTAGTAATGAGTATTAAAACAATACAGTTCTATTTTATCTGCGATTTGAAAAATGAATTGCCCTGGTTATTTAACCGGTTTACATATTCTTTTCCGTCTTTTACAAAAACCACGTAGCCGGTGCTATCGCCCAGGTAATAATTGCCCGAAATATACTCGCGGCCGTTTATCAGCCACATTATGTTACCGCCCAGCGGTGCGTTGGTTTTAGGCGCGGTTTTATTCTCAAAAAAATTGCCGAACAACTGCACATTTCTTCCATCCAGGCTCATGCTGCCACCTTTGCCCTGCATCATTACCATATCCATGCTGGTGGTAGAGTCGCGCAGGGTGTAATACACTTTGGCCGGCAGGGGTTGCTGCGCAAAAAGAGACACAGAACCAAGGACCATGAACACAGAAAATACAACAAAAGATTTCATAGTTTGAAAATAAGGTTTAGCCGTGCAATTTAAGAAACAAAAATGCGGCACCATTTAACACATGCCTATTTAAAGTTTTTTAATTCTGGCAACAGCCTGCTTATGATGTGGCTTCTTTTAACCGCGGCGCCAGTGTGGCGTAGCGCTCATCCTGTTTATGGCGGGGCAATTTATCGTACCCGTTGTTCTGAATAAGCTGCACAGCTTCCACTATCATATCTACACCCAT
>DATGXP010000092.1:0-10755 GCA_035298845.1 Chitinophagales bacterium | reverse complement strand
GTGTATCATGTGTTTAAAGTCGTAATTGCTTTGCCAGTTAAAATCCCACGAGTCTATTTTAACCAGGTTGACAGTATCGCCATTGGGCTTTACAGCATATACTTTCCAGTGTGTGCCCAACCGGTGCATGTGCGGCATGGTAGATATCAGGCTTGCATCTTCGGGCATAGTATATTTACCGTGAAACTCTTTTACCTGGTTGGCCGGAATTATAAACGGGCCATTGGTAAGAGTTTGAAAAAACGGAATCATTACTTTGCTCTTGATGTAACGGGTAGCCGGGGCCGGGGCAAAAAACAAATTGAACGATGATGAATCGGATGTAGGCACCGGTGAAGGGGCATAGTGTATCTGCACCTGCAAATCGGAACCGGCCGGTATTTTATACGCCAGCCCATTGGTAAGCACCGTCGGCTTCTGGCCCGGCACATACGTAGGCAACTGGCGGTCTATCATGCCACTAAGCAGCACCTGCTGTGTGCTGCCGGTATAACCGTACTCGGGCGTAGCAGCATCGGAGGCGGCTGCGTTGCCGGTGCTATCGGCCCAAAACAGGGCGTGGTGTACCATCGATGTATTACCGGGGCGCATTTCCAGCGCTATCAGGTCGCGGTCTTGTGTAAGCCCGGTAGGTATCACAAAGTAGCGGTACTCATCGGTATTGTTACCGGCTATTGGGTGGCTTTGTGCAAACGAAATAGTAAGATCGGGTGTACCTACCAACGAACCGGTAGGAAAAACCGGTACAGCAGGCTCAATAGTAGAGTCCCCCCGTGGCGAGCCCTGGTTTACCCAATCGCTTATAAGTTGTATTTGGGCGGGTGTAAGCACATTTACCTTTTGGTATTCTTGATACGTTGGGTCGGCTTTCCAGGGTGGCATATACTGTATACTGGTGGTATAGCTTACCAGGCCATCCTGCGCTTTTACCTCGTTGTAATTAGTAAGGGGGAACGGGCCAATTTCGCCTGGGCGGTGGCAGGTGGTGCAGTGGCTGTAAATAATGGGGGCAATGTGCTCGGCATAAGTTACCGTTTGCGCCGCAACAATATTTACAAGCCCGGTAAATACAACAAGTAAAAATCTGCTTTTCATGATTGGGTGTTTTGAAGTAAGATATTCAAAGTTAACATATAAATTTCTCTAATCGGGCTTAACTATAAAACACCCTACAGCAGGCGTTTCTTTCAATGCAACTTCTTTCTGCTCCAATATACTCTGCAGGGCATCTTGCAGGTAGTGTTTGGTAATTACCTGCCGTTTTTTGCCTATCCCCTCAAAACTATTATCCACCTTACCTTTATACAACACTTTCTGCGTGGCATTGTTCACAACAAACACCTCGGGCGTAACGGTAGCTGCCAACTGCGTGGTAAGCTTTTGCTGTTCGTCTTTTCTAAGCTCAAAATCGATTTTGTACTTGCGGCCGAATTTCTGAATGCCCTCGCGGGTAGATAAATCCTGGTTAGGGAACAAGCCTACAAACGAAATGCCCTTGCCCGCATATTCATCATACAGTTGCCTTAGGGTAAGTGTTTGGTTCTGGCATATAGGACATGTTTCTGAAAGGAATACATATACCGAAATGCTGTCGCCGGCCTTGCCTTGAAAAAGGGACACAAAAATGAGGAGGAGTACTACCCATGCCCGTCTTATATATGCACTGCTTTTGCCTAATGTCATTTTCGCTCGAGTAAAGAATTCATAAAGCACTTAATCCCAAAAGTTTTGACGTATTTATCACTATAAAATATATTCGCTTTCAGTGTTGAAAATTAATTCTGATGCTCCTTTTTATGCCATTTCCATAAACTGAAAAGAAAAACAATACTCACCACACAAATCGAAGTTTTTGTGTAACAGCTTTGTCTGTTAATGGAGTTTTTCAATGCAACTAAATTTACTTCATGGGTGTTAATTTGATTGTCTACAATAGCTTTGCCATAATATAATGCATTAAGTGAATCAATTGTATTCTTGTATTTACTGCCAATAGATTGCGTCAAATAATAATGATTATCAACATTTGAATAAAGCTGTGTGTCGGAGTTACTTATCCTGTACTTTATCCCATTTTTAAGAGAATCCGGTAAGAAAAATTCTAGATCCATGATTTGACCTTTTAAATAATCGCTCTTGGCGACAAGAGGATCCTTTGTAGAAGCTATATCAAATTTTTTCTCATAGTATGATAGTAGAGTTATAGCTTCAAACGAGCCTAAATATACAATAGCAGCTAAAGACGCTGCTGTTAGAAATTTATAAACGCCATCTGTAGGTAGGGTTATAATTGACATCTCTTAGATTAAAGTGATAAATTTCCCTAAATATACAGTTAAATCAGTCAATACTTATTACAAATGTTAGCCGAGATATTCAAAGGATACTAAACTTTGTTAATAGAATGGCTATGAGGGTGTAATCTTTAGTAGTCACAGGCATTATAAGTTAGTAACCTGCTATCTACCTTGGCAAACAAAATATTCTATTTTCGCCATCGTCAATACAACAAAACGTACCATGAACATAAGACTAGAAGAACCAGAAAAGCCAGAAACACCAGCTGTAGAACCAGATAAACTAATAGAGAAATATGCCGGCGGCATGATGAAATTTGACAACAAATTTCTGGAGCAGCGCAAGATATTTTTGTGGGGCGGCGTACACGATGAAAGCGCCGAGAAGCTGGTTAACCGCCTGCTATACCTGGAGGCAACCGACCCGGGCAAAGACATTTTCTTTTACATCAACAGCCCCGGTGGTGTAGTTACCAGCGGTATGGTGGTATACGATGTAATGAAAATGATTACCTCGCCGGTGCACACTATCTGCATGGGCCTTGCGGCATCTATGGGTTCTATACTGCTGAGCGGTGGTACCAAAGGCAAACGCCTGATATACCCTAATGGCCGGGTGATGATTCACCAGCCATCGTTAGGCGGCATGTATGGCCAGGCTACCGATATTGAAATTACAGCCCGCGAAATTCAGAAGATAAAGGAAATAAGCGCCAAAATACTGGCAGAAAACTGCGGTAAAACCTACGAGCAGGTAATGAAAGATTTTGACCGCGACCACTGGATGAATGCGCAGGAAGCTGTGGAATACGGTATTGTAGATGGTATTGCCGATAAGATATTATAAGCCCGGCCACGATGACCAGAACTGATCAGAATGTAGAAACTGCGCGGTATCAAAAGGATATTGCCACCCGCCTGGGCCTTGACCCGGAGAACCTGATTTTTAATTACAAGCAGAAGAACGAAACTGTACGTTTAGATCTTGTGACTGTAAACTCAAAGCACGACCAGTCATTTTTGTTTCATACCATTACCGGTACCGATAAGATTGATGCCCTGCACAAAATGCTGGAGTATATCGACCAGCATTACCACAACGAAAGCAGCCTGACCATACAGTGGATGAAGATTGGCGATAACAAACTGCACACTTCATACTTCCGGGCGCAGAATATGTACGAAGCACTGGATAAATTCTACTACGGCCGCGACCTGGGCCAGTACAAAATTTTCAGCATTACGCTTAACCCGGTTAGCTAGCCGATAAATTTTTATTGTATAGTATACAAGCACAGTGTTTTGCAAATAACTGCCCGAAAGACGGGTTTACAACGATCGAAACACGTTCCACGAAACGATTGACATTGCAGCCTAATGCTTTAATCATTGCTATATATAAAATTGCCCGGGTAAGGCATGGAACTTACCATCAGCAACATTTTCAGCTTGCCATAGCATCGTTTCGAAAAATAACAGGCTTTCCCATGCAACAATATATTACGGCATCTCAGGGCATAATATTACAAGGTTTTAAATTTCAAATTACGCCTTTGGCTTCTTCAACCCAATCTCAATCAATCTTTCGTTAAGGTATTCGCCGGCGCTGATAGGCTCGTAAGCAATAGGGTGGCGTTCATCTACACAGCCAGCTAAACAATCCAGGCGCATCTCGCTGCGCGGATGGGTAAAAAATGGGATAGAGTAGCGTGAGGTGTGCCATTTTTCGCGCGGTGGATTCACCACACGATGCGTGGTAGATTTTAATTTGTTGTTGGTCAGTCGCTGCAGCATATCGCCTACGTTAACCACTAAACAACCTTCGGGCGCTGTAATATCCAACCACTCGTTCTGACGGTTTAGCAATTGCAAACCTTCGGCACTGGCGCCTACCAGCAGCGTGATAAGATTAATATCCTCGTGCTGCTCAGCACGCACGGCGCTCTTAGGCTCGCTGGTAATAGGGGGATAATGTATAGCACGAAGAATAGAGTTGCCATTATGTATATGCTTATCAAAATAAAACTCGCCAATGCCTAAGTGAATGCTGATAGCGCGAAGCAACTCGCGCGCGCTGCCTTCAAACGATTTAAAAAGCTGCTGTCCTAATTCAAAAAACTCAGGCACTTCGTCTACAGCAATGTTATCGGGGTAATCGCTTTTTGGCATCTCCTCCCCTTCTACTATCTGTCCCATTTGCCAAAACTCTTTCAGGTCGGGCGCATCGTAGCCCTTCGCAGTCTCTTTACCAAAGCTGGTATAGCCGCGCTGTCCGGCCAGTTCTACCTTCTCGTACCCCTTTTTTGTTTCGCGTGGCAGGGCAAAAAACTTCTTTACCGCATCGTAATATTTATCAATCAACTCTTGCGGCACACCGTGGTTGCGCACCGACACAAAACCCACATCTTCGAAGGCTTTGCCCAGTTCAAACACAAATTTTTGTTTCTTCTCACCTCCCGCTAAAAATTCAGAAAGGTCAACAATTGGAATGGTAGTTAGTGACATATAATTAAAATTAGACGATTAGACAATTTGATGATTTGACAATGAAAATTAGAAAATCTATCTATTTAAGGCAGACGAATCAAGCGATATTCTTTCAACTATTTCGGCTTTGCCTATTTCTTTTCGATTATAAAAAGAAACAATTACGCCATTTTTTTGATTAGTCTGCTTTAGAAACTGAAGTGCTTCTTCACGATTAGCAGCGTATCTGATATTTCTTTGTGCATAGAAAATTTCTTGTGGCTCGATAGTGGCACTTGAAAAAATTACCTCATTCTTCTTTGTTAGGCGTTGAACATCTTGTCCATAATCGCGCTGCTCATAACGAACAAGCTTAAAGACATTCGGCATATTCATCACCTGATACTGTGCCACCATCAACACAAGCGTTATTACCAAACTTATCTGCATTGTTCGTAAGGGAACAGCACCGCTCTTTTTCACTTTATCATACAACATGCCCAGCACTACACTAAAAAACAGCGAAGCATACAACACCGAGAAATCCTGCACAGAGTAGTTTAAGAAGACAACATGCAACAACACTACCGGTGTTACGCTTAGCCAGATAAACCGGTAACCGTTTTCGCTAAATACAATTTTTAGTTTTTTGCGGCTGAAGGCGAGGTATAAGAAAGCCCCTATCAGCGCATACATAACAATGTAGTGGATGATGTAGTTGTAGAAAAGCGTTTTTATCAGCCACAGGTACGAGAACATAAAGCTCCATAAACCCTGGTCGGTACCTTCCAGGCTTCCGCGCACAATGTAGCGGCTGAGCATTTCTTCTATATAAGCGCCCACGCCGTTTATCTGCGAGTATTGATACACTATCAATCGCAGCATTAGCAGGGTAACTATCACAGTGCTCCAAAGCAATACACGGAAACCCTTTAGCTCACCCCGAATATGGAGTAGCGAATACACGATTACCCCTCCCGCAAAAAATACCCCCAGCCAGCTGGTGTAAATCATAAGCGCCAGCGTAAGAACATAAAAGAAAATATACTTGGGCGAATAGAATTTTCGACGGATAATCATTTTAAGCGCGGTGTAAACACCGATTACAAAAAGCAGATGCACAGCCATATCGCTCATATACACATTGCCCTGAAACCACAGCGTGACCGGCAGAAAAATATAAATAGTAAAGGCGACTATCGCGCTTCGATAGGGCAGACTGCGTGCGCGGTTAAAGCTGAGCAGGCAAACGGTGAAGTACACAAACAAGCCGCTGATAAAATGCAACAGCAGATTGAATATCTGCAAAGGCAGCACATCGGGCCTTATATGCAATAACTTAAAAACAAAAAACGGCGCATAATATGCGAATGGAGGGTGAGAAACGTAGTAATAGTTGCCCTCCTTATCTATCATCCGTCCGCTTTGGTTAGCGCTGTTGTTAATGAACTTATCTGCCGGGTTGTTATAAGTCATTACCGGGTTATAACCGTACTTCCCGATGCCTTTATCGTACCATATCTGCATAATGCGCAAAGAGATGGCGGTGCAGAATTCGTGGTGTTTGGATAAAGGGCGGTTCAGCTGCGGCAAACGCACGGCAACGCTCAGCAAAAAAATGCCAAATAGTAAGGGGAATGTGCGTTTGATAAAATCCATCTACAGCTGCCAGTTGCGTTGGTGCAAATATGGCAATTGAAATTACAATAATGCAAAACTGTAAAGGCAAATGATAAAAGCAATATAGAACGCTAATTGTCATTATTATGATGATAAGAATGATTTTTAAATTGACTTTATGGCTTTAAATTTCGATAAGGCAATCTCCTTTATATAAAAGCCTGAACAAAAAAAAATGATAAAGGCAAATGGGGACGCTGATTTCCTTATTCTGGTGATAAAAAATGATTTTTAATTCCCTTTAATAATGATGACAATGAAAATCAGCGTTCCATTGGTTTTAAGGAAAGAAAAAGCCAATTTGCGCTTTCAAAATACCACACATGTATAATACACTGATTTATACCGTAGAGAATGGCATTTGCTCGATAACCCTTAACCGTCCGGAAGTGTTTAACTCGTTTAATGAGGAGCTAAGCGCTGAAATTATTGATGCGCTTAAAAAAACAGCCAAAGATGAAAGCGTACGGGTGGTAGTATTAAGCGGAACGGGCAAAGCATTCTGCAGCGGGCAAGACCTGAAAGATATTAAGGGCAAACTGGGTGAGCGCAGCCTGGGTGAATCGGTACTGCGCCGTTATAACCCTATGATACTGGCTATACGCGAAATGGCCAAGCCGGTTATATGCAAACTGAATGGTGTGGCTGCAGGGGCCGGTGCATCGCTGGTATTGGCCTGCGATATGATAATAGCCTCTGAAACGGCCTCGCTGATTGAGGTATTTGCCAATGTGGGTCTGGTGCCTGATTCGGGTTCCTCTTTCTTTCTACCACGATTGGTAGGTTACAATAAAGCTTTTGAACTAATAACCCTTGCCAGCAAAGTAAGCGCTAAAGAAGCTTACGATATGGGCTTTATATACAAAGTAGTAGCACCGGAAGAGCTAGACAATGCTGTTAACGAGTTGGCGCAACGCTATGCTACCGGACCCAGCAAAACATACGGCATGATTAAAAAGATGCTGAACAAGGCCTATACTGCTAACCTAAACGAGATGCTGCTGGAAGAATACTACGGACAGGAACTGGCCGGCCGCAGCCAGGACTATGTGGAAGGTGTAACTGCGTTTACTGAAAAAAGGAAACCAGTATTTACGGGTAAGTAAATTTCACCGAAGGGAAATATAAAAAGCGAAGGGCTTTCCTGATTGGAAAGCCCTTCGCTTTTTATATGATATATAGAAGGGTAGAAGGTTTAAATTCTTACCAGTAGGTCGGCGGCGCGTTTGAGGGTTTCTTCTTCTTTGGCAAAGCAGAAACGGATGATGCTGTTATCTACCTGATGGCGGTAGAATACAGATATAGGTATGGCGGCTACGCCCATATCGCGGGTCATGCGTTTTACAAACTCAAGGTCGCGCTCATCGCTTATTTTGCTGTAGCTTACTAACTGAAAGTAGGTGCCCTCGCACTTAAGCAGGTTAAAGCGGGATGACTGTATAGCGCGTCGGAAGTAGTCGCGCTTTTGCTGGTAGAAACTGTTCAGCTCCAGGTAAAGTTCTTTGCGTTTCATTAACTCGGCAAAGGCAACCTGTGCAATGGAGTTTACACTAAACACATTAAACTGGTGCACTTTTCTAAACTCGGCCATTAGATTTTTAGGTGCTATGCAATAACCAACTTTCCAGCCGGTGGTGTGGTAAGTTTTGCCAAAGCTGCCAATGATAAAACTGCGCTCAGCCAGTTTAGGATAGCGTAATACGCTCTCGTGTTTTACATCATCGTAAATAATGTGCTCGTATACCTCATCGCTCATAATGATGATATCGCTGCCACGGGTTAGCTTGTCCAGCTCGGCGAGGTCTTCGGGTTTTAGTGTAGTGCCCGATGGATTGTGCGGCGTGTTGATGATGATCATCTTGGTGCGCTGGTTAATGAGGCGCTTCACCTTCTGCCAATCGGGTTTGTAATCGGGGGCTTCTAAATCGTAGAAGATAGCCTTGCCACCGGTGAGTTCTACCGCAGGAGCATAGCTATCGTAAGCCGGGGCAAACAATATTACTTCATCATCCTCGCGAATAACCGCCAGTATGGCTGTGAAAATAGCCTGTGTGCCACCAGCGGTAATTGTCACTTCTGTTTCGGGGTCTATTTTGACGCCGTAGGCGGTTTCTGCTTTTTCTGCCAGCGCCTCGCGCAGGGGCATATAGCCAGCCATAGGTGCATACTGGTTAAAGCCGGTGCGCATGGCCTTTTCCACTTCTTCTATCAAAACCGGATGCGGACTAAAATCGGGAAAACCCTGCGACAGGTTGATAGCGTTATGCTCCTTAGCCAGAGCACTCATTACCGTAAATATGGTAGTGCCTACGTTGGGGAGTTTTGAATTTAAAGGGGATGGGAAGTTCATGGTAACAAGTTAGAAGGAAGAAGTTAGAAATGCGAAGTTAAAACCAGCCTCACCCCTCTGCCTTTGGCATCTCCCCTCTCCAAAAATAGAGAGGGGAGAACCTATAAGCAAATTTATTGTTTAATTCTCTGTTAACACCGTATCAATCCTATAAATACCTATCCAGATCGGCCACTTTCAGGTCAACGGTTATCTGTTTTATTTCCTGCTCGTTGCTGCGCTTGCAAACCAATAATACATCACCGGTATCTATCACACAGTAATCTTCTAAGCCCTGCAGCACCACCAGTTTGTCTTTAGGTACCATCACCATGTTGTTAGATGAGTCGTACACCTTAACGTTCTGGCCCGATACGGCATTGCCCAGGTAATCGTGTTCGTATACTTCGTATAGCGAATCCCATGAGCCTATATCGCTCCAGCCAAATTGGGCAGGGATAGTATAAACGTTATCGGCCTTCTCCATTACGCCATAATCGATAGATATATTGGTGCATTGAGAGTAGGCGCCTTGTATAAACTGAGCTTCGGTAGGTGTATCGTAGTGCTTGTTGCCTTCGCGGAAAGCCTCTGCTATCTCCGGCAAATACTTAACCACCGCGCGCAGCAAGGTCTTTGCCTTCCATACAAACATGCCGCTGTTCCACAAAAAGTCGCCGCTTTCTAAAAAGGTTTTAGCTATATCCAGCGTAGGCTTTTCGGTAAAGGTTTTCACTTTGAAAAACTCCTCTTGTGCCTTATCGTCTTCAAACTGAATGTAGCCGTAACCGGTAGATGGCTTGGTAGGTTTAACACCGATGGTAACCAGGTAAGTGTTATCCTTTACAAAATCTACACAACGCTGTACTACGTCCAGAAACCGCTGCTCCTCTAATATAAGGTGGTCGCTGGCGGCTACTACAATGGTTGCGTTTTTATCGCGGGCATAAATCTTATCGCATACATAGGTAATGCAAGGCGCGGTGTTGCGGCGCATTGGCTCCTTTAGTATCTGCGAATCGGCCATATCGGGCAATTGCTCTTTTACAAGCGCTTCGTACGATTCGGCGGTTACCACGTAGATGTTCTCTTTGGGCACGATAGTCAAAAACCGTTCGTAGGTCATTTGAATAAGCGTTTTGCCTGTATTCAGAATATCGAGAAATTGCTTGGGCTTGGCGGTGCGGCTTTCGGGCCAAAAACGACTACCTATTCCTCCCGCCATTATTGCAACGTATGTGTTGCTCATTAGTGTGTGTTTTAAGAGGGCGCAAAAGTAATTATTTGAGTGGGGTATCAAAATGGGGGGAAAGAGTGCAAATTTTGAAAAATGGCTACCCCCCTAATCACTTAACCTATTGTTTATTAAATGATTATAAAATGAAGTGGCTACCCCAGTACCCCGTAAAGCAAAATTTAATTTTACTTAAAACAGGTAAAGGCATTACCAAAAAATGTGCGATGGGCTGACACCCATAGCTGATATATGGCGGCCTTCAGGCCTTAACAGCCACAGGCCATTGGAATTGATAAGTAAAATAGCATCGCTTTGTTGTCCCCGAAACGGGAGACTCTGCGGAGGGAAGGTTATTGCACCTTATTTAGATCGCCAACTCTGAATGACCACTCCATGTGCTTGTCGAGATCCTGCCTCAGTAACATATTTAGTTGTGCGGTATGGTGTTGGGTGTGGCGCAGGTTGTAAAGCAGAATTTCTAATATGGGGTAATCCATATCGTTTGGATTGTCGCCCTCTTTAAATCTCTCAGTTAGTTTTTCATCGGTTAGCGCATAAATTATTTGCCTGCACTTTTCGCGGCTTTGGTTAAGGTAGGCTACTATTTCCTGTTTGCTGTAAATTTTGTCGGGTATTAAATCGTCGATTGCTTCTTTGGGCCTATCGTTCTCTTCTGTTGGTGTGAAGGAGAGCAGTGGCGAAAAGTCGGCCGGTGGAATGGTTAAATAATAGTCTAAAAAAATGGC
>DATGXP010000091.1:0-1809 GCA_035298845.1 Chitinophagales bacterium | reverse complement strand
ACGCAACCTATTAATGTAATAAGAGGAACAACAATTGATTTTAGCGCACCGGCAGTATGCGAGGGCAGCGTCACCACTTTTACGGATTTGACTACAAACCCATACAACACCACCATCAACTCCTACAATTGGGATTTTGATGATACAAATACATCTATTCAACAAAACCCAACACACACCTATCTTTCATTTGGCACTTATAACGTTGAATTAACGTTAGACTATGGAAATAACTGCACCGATAGCATTATTAAAACGGTAACGATAAATGAAACACCGGTTGCTTCATTTACGGTAGCAGATGTTTGCAACGATAGCATGGTAACACCGGTAAACACATCTACCCTATCGGCAGGTGCTATTAATTCAACATGGAATTTTGGCGATGGCAGTGCTGTAGTTACGGGCACCTCACCTGCACATACTTACCAGCAAAGCAATACATACACGATTCAATTGATAGCTGAATCAGCTGGCTGTGCCGATACAGCCACCAACTCCGTGATAGTAATTATAGGAGCCACTATCGACTTTGTCGCGCCGGCAGTTTGTGAAGGTATTACGAGTGTATTTACCGACCAGACTACTAACCCATATAACACACCTATAAACGGATACAGCTGGGATTTTGCCGATGGCAACACTGCCAACCAGCAAAACCCTACCCACACCTATCTTGCATTTGGTACTTATAATGTGGAGTTGAAACTTGACTACGGCAACAACTGCCTGGATAGTATTGCCAAAGCTGTTATAGTAAAAGAAAATCCGATAACAGGCTTTACCGTAGCCGATGTATGTAACGATAGTGTGGTAGCTCCGGTAAACACTTCTACTATATCTGCAGGCACGCTTACATCTACCTGGAGTTTTGGCGACGGAAGCGCCGCTGTTACAGCACAAGCGCCAACACACACTTACCAGCAGAGCAATACCTATACCATTCAGCTAATCGCCTCGCTGGCAGGTTGTGCCGATACGGTTTCGAACCCAGTGATAGTTACCATTGGTACCAACATCGACTTTACTACTTCGCCGGTATGTATGGGTAGCACCACTAATTTTACCGACCAAACTACTAACCCTTATAACACAACTATTACCGGGTACACATGGGATTTCGCCGATGGCAATACAGCCATTCAGCAAAACCCAACACATACTTACATTGCATTTGGTAACTATAACGTAGAGTTGAAACTGGATTACGGCAACAACTGCCAGGATAGTTTCACTAAAGTAGTTACTGTAAACGAGGTACCGGTAGCCAGTTTTACAGTAGCCGATGTATGCAACGATATAATTGTAGCGCCGATTAACTACTCTACGCTTAGCAGCGGAACTATTACCAGTAACTGGAACTTTGGCGACAATACTGCTGTAGTTACCAGCCCATCACCATCGCATAACTACGCGCAAAGCGGTACTTATACCATTGAGTTGATAACAACTTCGGGCGCAGGTTGTGCCGATACTACCAGTAACCCGGTAATTGTAGTGGGCCCTACTAATATTGATTTTGCTTCAGCTTCGCTTTGCGAAGGGGCAACTTCTGTATTTACCGACCAAACCGCAAATCCTTTTGCTACCACCATAACCGGTTACACCTGGGATTTTGGCGATGCCACTACTGCTATCCAGCAAAATCCACAACATGTTTATGCCACAGCAGGAAACTATACGGTTACACTATATCTGCAGTACAACAATAACTGCGCTGACAGCTTCTCTAAACAGGTAGTAGTAAATGCAAACCCGGTTGCCGACTTCAACTCTACTTCGCCATGTATTGGCAACGATATGCAATTG
>DATGXP010000090.1:0-2245 GCA_035298845.1 Chitinophagales bacterium | reverse complement strand
TCAGAAACAACTTCGCTTTTACTTACGATAGCCTGCATAAATTTTCTGTAACCGTAGAAGCCGGTTACGATTTTGAGCGTGCAGTTATACCTTCTTACCGCATGGTTCGCCAAAGGCACATAGGGAAATTAGTGGCAGGCGTAAAATATACACCGGTAAAGCAGCTGGTGGGGCAGGTTAAACTTCGCCAAAGCATTTACGATAAGATGCTATCGCCATTAGCTCCGTTGCTCACCGTTAGCTACAAAGATGAGTTTTACCAGGGGCATAAAGTTTCGCTTACACTAAACGCGTCTAGGGCTTTCCGTTTTCCCACACTTAATGATTTGTATTGGGTGCCGGGCGGTAACCCTAACCTTAAACCAGAGAAAGGATGGGACGGAGAGTTATCGGGCCGCTATGCCTACCGGTATTATTTTTCTTTTACTGCCACCGGGTTCGCAAAATATATTACCAATTGGATACAATGGACCACTAATGGTTCTTATTGGGAGCCGCGCAATGTAAAGCGTGTGTTTACCCGTGGTGTTGAACTACAGGCGTGGGCATGCACGCAAAGCATAGGCCGGTTTAGCGCTATGTTTGTGGTTAACTATACCTACACGCGCGCTACTAACCTCGACCCTTTGTCACCTTATGATTTATCGCTGAACAAACAGTTGATTTATGTGCCGCTGCACCAGGTAAAAGGCTCGGCACAGTTTTATTACCGCAGGTTTTACCTCAAGGCCATTAATACATTTACTGATGCAGTGTTTATTACGACCGATAACTCGCAAGCCTTGAAAGGCTATTACCTGCTGGATTTAGAAGTAGGTAAGGACTTTGAGATTAGGGATAAGTATGAGCTAGGGGTATCGTTTCGCGCTAACAACGTAACCAACCGCCAGTATCAGAATGTGGCGCAACGACCTATGCCGGGCGTAAATTTTGAGGGCACTTTAAAATTCAGATTTAACCGATGAGGAAATACTTTTGTTATATAATGCTGTTATGGTTTATTGCTTCCTGCGATAAGGAAAAGACAACCAATCTGCCCACCGGCACCGGTGTATATGTTGTTAACGAAGGGCTGTTTAATTTTGGCAACGCCGAGGTGTCGTTTTATAACCCAACAAGCAATGATGTGACACACAACCTGTTTGATGCCGCCAACGGTTACTCGCTGGGGGATGTAGGCCAGAGTATGTTTATAAAGGACACTACTGGTTTTATCGTGGTAAATAACTCGGCTAAGGTAGAGGTGGTTAAAGTGCCATCACTTAAACGTATCAGCACTATCAGCATTCCGGGCTCATCGCCGCGCAATTTTTTACCGGTTAACGATAGCATAGCTTATGTGAGCGAACTGTATGCAAAGAAAATTTGGGTGGTAAATTATTTAAAAGGCACCGTGGTGAATTCAATAGCCACACAGGGATGGATAGAAGACATGGTGCAGATTGGAGACGCTGTGTTTGCCGGGCAGAAAGTAAACACGTTGCTTACCGGTACTTTTGCAGCTGTGTACAAAATAAATGTGAATAGCCACAGCGTTGCACAGCAGGCAACTTTTGAAGGCCGCGATGTAAATGGCGTGGTAAAAGATAAATTAAACCGTATTTGGGTGGCTGTTGACGAAGATACGGCCAGCGGCAAGTATGCCGGCTTTTATTGCCTGGATAATAATCTTTCGGTAGTTAAATCCTTTTTCTATACTTCCTACGGGCATCACCCATCGCGGTTATGTATTAATGGAGAGGGAGACAGGTTGTTTTTTGTAGAGCGAAATATTTACAGTATGTATATAAGCGAAACTGAAGTGCCGGTAGTATCGCTTGTTTCTGGCCTCGATAAAAATATTTATGCCATGGGTGTAAACCCTGTAAGTGATGATATTTATATTTCAGATGCGCTCGATTTTGTGCAGCAGTCTAAAATTTACCGGTACGATAAATTTGGCAACCCCATACATTCGTTCACTGCCGGAGTTATTTCGGGTAATTTTGCTTTTTATGAGTAAGCAGTCCACAGTCCCCAGTCTACAGTCGGTAAAAAATGCAATGCTGATACTGGTATTCGCAGTTTTCCTTTTTGGGTGTAAGCAAAGGCCGCATAAAGAACAGCCGGCAGAGACACATTGTGTAAAGGAAGCTTCGCTACCGGTTAAGTATGCCCGCGGGTTTGCAGTAGATTACTACAATGGCTTTAAAGTAATTACAGTTAAGGACCAGAAAGATACGGCCAAAGTATTAGCACAGTATAT
>DATGXP010000089.1:0-2219 GCA_035298845.1 Chitinophagales bacterium | reverse complement strand
ACCTACACCACTGGAGTATGTAGCTGTAAACGACAGCTTTGGCGAAAGCGGCACACCCGACCAGCTATTAGCTAAATACGGCCTCGATACACCGGATGTAGTGAAGGCGGTTAAGAAAGTAATAGCCCGAAAGAAGTAAGGTCATACTGGCATTGCATTTCTCCTGTATTTTCTCCGTGGCTCCGTGCGAAACCAAAGGCAATTTGCCTTGCTATGTTCTCTTTGCATTCACATCCTCTTTTAAGACGTTCAGGAACTGATGTAGCCTGCATACTTTTTGTATTCTATGTGCCTCTGTGGTTCAAAATGTATTTGTATTGCCTTTTAAACCTTTTGTTAAATTGGTTGTCATATCAGCAACCCTAATTGTATGACCGATAGAGAAATATTAGACCTCTTTCACTCTGGCAGTGGAAAAGAGCGGGCTTTTACCCTGCTGATTGAGCAGTACCAGCAAAAGATTTACTGGCACATAAGGCGTATGGTGCACGACCACGACGATGCTAACGACGTAATGCAGAATGTATTTATTAAGGTATGGAAGGGGCTGGAAAACTTCCGTGCCGATTCGCAGCTGTTTACCTGGATATACCGCATTGCTACCAACGAAACCATCACGTTCATCAACTCGCGCAATAAGAAGCCTACTATCAGTTTTGAGGGTGGTAACGATAGTGATGATGACGACAATAGCTATTCGCCATCTAACTACCTTAAGGGCGACAGCCACCAGGTAGATGGAGACGATATACAGGCACGCCTGCAACTGGCAATTAACAGTCTGCCCGAAAAGCAGAAACTGGTGTTTAACCTGCGCTATTACGACGAAATGCCGTACGAACAAATGAGCGAAGTGCTGGGCACCAGCGAGGGCGCCCTGAAAGCCAGCTATCACCATGCCGCACAGAAGATTGAGAAGTTTTTATTGGGAGAAGATTAAACCTTTGGCCGCTAACGCAGTCACACAACGCGAACAATGGAAACAAGAGAAAACATATTACAGGAACTAAAGGAGATAGCCCCAAGGCTGGCCTCACTGGAGAAGAAAAACAACTTCTCTGTGCCCGATGGTTACTTTCTGAATTTTAAGAACAACCTGCTGGAGCAGGTAAAGTTGCAAAATCAGGAGCTTAGCGCTATAGCGCCTTCGCTATTGAATATAGAAAAGAGGAACACAGCCGAAGTACCAGCAGGGTACTTCAATGCTTTCTCTGCCGACCTGATGAAGAAGATACGGACCGATGAAATAGCTACTGAATTGAGCGCTATTGCACCCACCTTGTCTACAGCCGAAAAGAAAAATACCATGCAGGTGCCGGCTAATTACTTTGCGCAGTTTCCGCAGCAGGTGATGCAGCGCATCGCGCAACAACAAACAGTGGCAGAACCGGTAACAATGCCTAAGTGGCTGCAATCAGTTAATGCAGTGCTTGAAAGAATAACTGTGGTAGTATTTAAACCTAAGTATTCTTTTGCCTTTGCCGGCACAGCAACCCTGGTTATTATGGCCGTAATGATGTTTGTGCAGGTAGAGCAGCAATGCACCGACTTAGATTGCAAAATGGCCGCCTTAACCGATGATGAGTTGAATGCGTTTTTAGATGTGCGCTCGGGCGAAGGCGAAGAAGTGTTTGAATTAAACGCCGCAGAAGATTTGCAGTCTACCGAAAACAACATAGGCGATGCACTGAACATGCTGAGCGATGAAGAACTGAATGGCAGCACACTTGATTAATTACAGAATGACAAAGAACTATACTAAAACAAAAACGATGAACAAGGTACTAATGATGACAGTGATGATGGTGCTGGGCAGTATGCTGTATGCACAACAAGGCCCGCCCGACCAGAGCAAAGGCGATAGGATAGAAGCATTGCGCATAGCTTTTATATCAGAGCGGCTGGCCTTAACCCCTGCCGAGGCACAAACCTTTTGGCCGGTATACAACCAATACCGCAACGATATGGATGCGCTGCGCAAAAACTTTAAGCAGGGCCCCGATGTAAAGCTAACAGCCGAGCAGCAACTTGATTTTGAGCAGAAGAAACTCGACCTGAAGAAGAAATACAAAAACCAGTTTGAGGGTGCCCTGGGCAGAGACAAAGTAAACCAGCTGTATAACCTGGAAGGTGAGTTTCACCAGAAGCTGAAAGAACTGCGCGACCAGCGCCAGCAACAAAAAGGCGGCAGCCAGGGCCCACCACCTAATGGTGGGCAG
>DATGXP010000088.1:0-10601 GCA_035298845.1 Chitinophagales bacterium | reverse complement strand
ACGGGGTAACCGATGGGGTTAAAGTATTGCCATTTGTAACCGGCCCGCCCGTCCACGAATAAGTATAGTTACCCGGTGGGTTTACCGACCCGTTGAGCATAATTGTCTGGTTAGTACAAATAGTAGAATCAGGCCCGGCGTTTACCACATAGTTATTACTGCTTACAGTAACTGTGGCAGTTGCAGTGGCGGTACAGTTATCCGCCGATGTATAAGTTACTGTATAGGTAGTTGTAGCGCCCGGCGAAACGTTTACCGAGGCCGTATTGCCTGCGCCGTTGCTCCAGCTATAAGTGCCACCCGGTGTGCTGGCAGTAGCGCTGATAGTAGCCTGCAGGCCGGTGCAAATAGTATCGCTTACAGTGGTAAGTGTAGGATTGGCAAATACCTGCACGGATTGCGATGAAGACGCCACACAACCTGTAGCAGATTGGGTAGTAAGCGACACCAGATAATTGCCTGGTGTAGAATATGTTTTGGCAGGTGGGTTTTGTACGTTGTTTAGTGTAGTACCATCACCGAATGTCCATATATAAGGGGTAGCCCCGGTGGCACCCACACTGGTGTTATTAAAAGTTACAGTAATAGGGCCACAGCCTGTAGATGGCGTAACTGTAAAAACAGAAGAAGGCGCCATTTCAAAAGTGCTGCCGTTGAAATTAAAATCGATGGAGCAGGTTGTGCCTTGCGTAAATTGATCGACAATTATAATGTATGTATTACCAGCTGTAACTGTTACGCCCTGGCAAATTTCTAAAGCAGTATTAGTAGTGGTTTGGGTATTGTTACAACCAGGCCCTGGACCGCCCTGCATACCTTGCGGAGATGTGGTTGGCGGGGTTCCGAACGGAAATGGATTTACAAAGTCGCCGGTATAATTGTAATTACAAGCCACACCTGTGCCTGGGCAACCACCCGTAATATCATATACGGCCCAATCAAACTCGATACGGTTGCCGGATGCCCCTGCACAAGTTGGAGTTGCGCGCCAGTTTAGTAAGCCGGTTTGGCCTACCGTAAACTTAAAAATAATAGGGCGCTGCAACGCAGCACCAAAACAAGGTGGCGTAAATCCATTAGACCCGGTTGCCACGTTTGCAGTAAAAGAGCTTTTAGTGCAAAGGGGGGCTGCAAGGGTACAATCTTTACCGGTGGTAGCAGGTGTGGTAGTAGAGGTCACGCAAAGCTGGAAACCACCACCGCTATTAGTGGTAGAGGATACAAACACCCATACTTGTGTGCCCACCGGAAAAGCCCAGCTGGCAGTGGCCGTTCCACCTGCCGTAGCCGCCGCATTGCAGGCATTAATGTTATTAGACGCACAGCTTACAGACTTGAGCGAAACTACCAGATTAGAAGCAGGAGTACCACCTGTAGGCGATACGGTAACCGTATTGTTGGCCCCTGTAGTAATGAAAGAATACCAAACTTCCTGGCTACCCGCTGTTTCACAACTTGAATAGATACCATCATCTGTAGCACCGGCCAAAGTACCCGTAACACAAGCATTGCCCGAGGAAGGTATTATTACCGATGTAGCTGCGCCGCAATTATCGTTAGCGGGCTGCGCAAAGGCAGTGGTAATTAATAAAACCCAAAAAAGTAAAAACGTAAATTTCTTTAGCATAGTTAAGCGTTATTGTTTACCAGGCACATTACCGGCAACACGGCTTTTAGAGTAGATAATTAAAATGGTATTCTCATTCAAAGTTAGGCGGTTGTCCTCGCTCTCCTTCCTGTTTGTTTCAATTATTTCGGCCAGGTTAGATGGCAGGGCAGGCACGCTACGGGTATTGATAAGCTTTAGCTCAAAGGTTCCTTTAAGGGCATCAATCTTCTTTTGCAATTCGGGCACTTCGCCCTTGTTGGAATTAGCCTGGGCATTGCTGCTAAATGCCACCATTAAAAGTAGTAACAGGGATATAAAATTCTTAGCCATAGCTTGTTCGTTAAACGAGGGACGTAAAAGTAAAATAATTCACTTCATACACCATACACTAAAATACACATTCTATTGACAGCTTTTCAGCCTTATGTGTTGCATCAATCGAGCATGTTTTTTAGGCAAATGACCATATTTTTAACCCTTAGCCCTGCGGCGCGGTAGCAAGCATAGCTCCCAGCTGCCGCTGCAACTGAGGTAAGCATTGGTATAACTCTTCAAATGATTGGATAACGAAATACTGCTGCTGCATTTTATCTTTGTGAAATGCCGAATTTAACACAACAGCCACATCAAAGTTATGGCGGGCTGGCTGTGGGCCCAGGCTATACTCTGTTTCGCCCGATGATGAGATAATACCAGCACCATAAATTTTAACCTTATCTCCTTCCTTTATCAGGCCAAACTCGATGGTAAACCAGTAAATGCGGCTCATAAGTTCAATGGCATAGGGGTTATCTATATGCCGTAAGGCTATCTGGCTCAAGCCGTGCAAAAAATCGCAGAAATGCTGGTCGGTAAGCAACGGAATATGCCCAAACACATCGTGAAACATGTCGGGTTCCTCTATGTAGTTTAGCTGCGAAAGGTTGCGCAGCCAACAGGTGGCCGGAAAACGGCGCTGGTTTAACAGCATAAAAAAGTCCCTGTCAGGTATTATGCCAGGCACTGCCTGTATATGCCAGCCGGTATGTTTTTCGAGCAGTGCATTGGTTTCTGTAAAATCGGGAATACGGTCAGCCGTAAAATTTATCTTCTCCAGTCCGTCCATATATTTTTGGGTCACCGTATCGCGAAGGTTGTTTATCTGCCTTTCGAAAAGTGTTTGCCATACCGTAAAGTGTTCGGGTGCGTATTTGTCGTATTCCTGCTGTAACATACATCTGCTGTTTGAAAAAATGAAATAAAAAACGCCCGGTTCATAAGAGCCGGGCGTATATCTTTTTAATGTGCAACCACAATAATATTACCCGCTATACCTGTAGCGATAATAATAAGTTGTGTATGTAGTGCTGCGCATCATGGTATGAAGATAATAAAATTCATGAATTATATACCTAACTCAATTTGAAAACGCCAGCCTAAGTTATTGTGGTGGTTAGCTTTTTTAACCATATCGTATTGGCGCTGGTAAGTAAGGTCGGTTTGTATTTTCAGTTTGTGGCCCATAAAATATTTGGTAAGGCAAATAGCGTACTCGCTTTTCATTTTTTCCTTATCCTGTATCTGCACCGATGGTACAAGCAGCGAATGGCGCACGGCAATTTCTACCATTGGCTTTTTAAAACAATAACTGGCCTGCGTATTTACACCCATACCGGCATAAGCATAGCGCATACTGCTGCTGTCTTCATTAAAGCTTTTAGGGTTATCTACTTTGCGGTAAAGGTACTCGCTGGTAAAGGCAAAGCCCCTGTATTTCAAAACCAGGTCGCCCATAGCCGATAGCATGTTTTTGGGCTCGTATAAATTAAGGCCCAGTTGCCCGCCGGTGCGCTGTGCCAGATGGTTGTAGCTTACTACACCACCAAAATTAAGTTTGGGCTTTTTTTCTCCTACCAAGTCACCTTCAAAGTAGTCGCCGCCATCGGTAAACTTACCCAAAGGCAAAAACTCTACCCGCGCGGTATAGGCCAGGCCTTTATCTGTCTTTACAATGTTTCTTCCCTCTCCGCTGGTAATAGCTGTTTTGATTATAAAATGAAAGTCTTTGTAGTGGTTGGTATAATTTACAAAAGCACCAAAATCGCGGTCGAGCGTTAGCGCCCCATTTACTATAGACCTATCGGCAAACTGTAGTTCGCCCGATGAGTTAACGCGTTGGCGGTTGCCCGGCAATTTGCCTTGCCCCATAGAGAAAGTAAAACCTTGCGGTATGGTGTAACTTATCATAGCATCGCGCAACACATTGGGCACCCCACTTACATCCCAATCCATATCGGCCCGCGAAAATGACAACTGAATGTTGTAGGTTAATGCGGGTGTGTAAATATACCCTCCGAGCCTTAACCGGATGCGTCGCACTCTAAAGTCGAACTCCTCAGGGGTAAAATCTTTATCGGAGGTAGAAATGTACCCCACCCGGCTTTGAATGCGAAACCGCATATAAATAGAAAAGAACTTATCGGGAGTTGTAATACCTATGCCGCTTTTCAGACTAAACCAGGTCGGCAGGGCCACTGTACGTTTTCCCAATTTAAGGCTGTCAACTTTTGCAACCTCCGGGTTGGCCCGGGTTATGGCCGATAGAGAAACAACAAAAACAAAGGCGAGTAATAACTTAAAATACACAGGGTTAAGTTGCTTCATGTAGATTGTAGTTTTGAGATTACAAATACATGAATTAAATGTTACTACAACTTTCCCTCTATGTTATCTTAATGTTAAGACACCAATGAAATGGCAAAAACAGCGATGTTACGCTAATCATATTTAAAAAACAACTGAATATTACTACAAAAGCACTATAAGGTTTATTTAATGTTATGTGGCTGTTTTACTGATTGTACCTATTTCACTTTGAGCAATACACTTACAGGCAAATGGTCGCTCGGATAATAGGAGCCATTATTATCAGTATGCACTACATAGTTACTTTTACTAAAGTGCGGACTGTACCATATATAGTCTATACGGTGGCAATTAGTGTTGCTTACCATAAAACCGCAGTCGGTGTACGGCAGGGTGCCTTCAGTATAACTATCGCTTAGTTGTACCTTATACTCTCCTACCCTGCTCATTATTGCATAAGCAGCATCATTGGGGCCAAAGTTAAAGTCGCCGGTTACTATCACGGGCAGGTTGCCAGCCAGCGAATCGACAAACATGCGCAGCAGGACAGCACTGTTTCGCCGCGCCAATTTACCCCTATGGTCAAAGTGAGTGGTAAACACCAGCAACTCTTTGCCGGTTTCTTTATCTTTTAATTTAACCCAGGTGCATATGCGGGTAATAGCCGCATCCCAGCTTTTGCTGCCCGGCACACCGGGTGTTTGGCTTAGCCAAAAGTTACCACCCCCGGTTTGCACATACTTACTGCTTCTGAAAAATACAGCACTGTGCTCACCGGCATGTTTACCGTCATTTCTGCCTGCGCCAAAGCTCACATAACCGGCTAATGTGCTGTTTAAATATTTCAACTGGTCGGGCAATACTTCTTGTGTGCCTAGTATATCCGGGTCAATTTTTTTTATCAGTGCCGCTAATGTTGCCTTTCTTTTATTCCAGTTATTAACCCCGTCTTTTGCATGCGAGTTGCGGATGTTGTAGGTAAGCACCGTTATCTGTGCACCAGATGTCAACGGAATTACCAGGCAGATAAGCAATAACAATCTAAGCATACCCTATCAATTTACCGGCTAAACTTAGGTTATTTCTATCATAGTAAAACATAACCGTAGCACAACAATTTCCTCACAAAGGTTCAGCACCTTTGTGTCGCATTCTTGGTTAAGTATATAGTCGGAATATAAAGCCCCCTTGACTTAGCAAGGGGTGCTTTATGGACTTGTAATCGGCAGCCTACTGCTTCACTACCCTTGCGGTGTGCCTGTTGCCTGCTGTTTCTATAGTTACAAAGTAAACGCCCTTGCTCCAGTTGCCGGTTTGCACCGTTTTAGCCGTAGCTGTAGTCTGCTCACCAAATATTTGCTGGCCTACCATGTTTACTACTTTAATAGCTACCTGCTGACCTGCAAAAGCGCTAAGGTCAATGTTCAGCACATCGGTAACCGGGTTAGGATATAGGTTCGTAGCCAAAGCATCGGTCTGTATATTGCCAATGCCCGTGTTTAGCACAGTATCTTTTCCCCAGGCGTAATCGATAGTGATAGTATCGGCTACAATTTTAGCATAGTATACATACTGGCTGGTAGCAGTATCTATATACCAGCGCTCTTCAAACTGCGAATTATGCACTAAGCTTTTGAAGTTGGCAAAACTGCCATACATGGTAGAGTCGCCCACCATAATAGCCCAGGCTTGTCCACCAGCAGTAGGGCAGGCATCTACCCCGTCTACCTGGCCCAGGCAATGGCGGCGCACCGCTACATAGCCTTGCTGCTGCCTGCCTATTATCCAAAGGCTGTCTTGTACCACTTCATCATAATCCCCATTTCTGAAATGAAGGGCTACATCTTTAAAAGCAAAGTTAGCACCCAGCAATGGCGGTGTATCCTCGGGGCGGTACATTAGCAAGGCAAGGTTTTTCTTCTGCTCTACATAGGGCTGGTGGGTGTTTGCATTATTAGCATTGCGGTCTTCCCAATCGGCATGCACCTCACCTGAGCCCAGGTACACCGCCGTAGTGCCCACATTAGCCACGCAGGTATGCTGTTGAAAACCTACTTTGCCTTTCCAGAAATCGGGTACAGATGATAAGGTAATGGCATTGTGCTTAAATATGGAAACCGTCTGGCCACTTATTACAGTACTTTTAGATATACAACTCAACTCCTCGGCCAGTGCAGGGGCACTTTGCGGCGTTATTATAGGCTGCAAAGGCTTAAGCAGCGCAAAGTCTACTTGGTCCCACAGGCTCGAGTCTTCAAGCAGTTGCACAGTCTCCTGCACTACTGCCGGATGAAAATAGGCACCTGAACTCCACTGAAACACTACTTTATCTACGGCTGTCATACCGCTGTTAAGAATAAAACCGGTATCTAATGTATGGCCTATGTAAAAAGTGGTGTCCATAATAGGTCTCCACGAATTAATAATAGTATCTACAGGTAATGTAGAGGATGCTAAAAACGGGCCTGCCGCCGAAGAACCATTAGGCGCCTGGCCTAAACCGGTAAGCAGGTAAATTAAATTATTGTGGTTTTGCCCGTAAGGTGTTTTGTATTTGCTAGGGTAGTTGCGGCCTGCCACCGGAAAGAAAACACCTTTATCGTTGGTTAACATAAGCAATTCATCCAGCAGCCGCTGGGAGGCAAGAATGGCTTTTTCTTTAATTTCTGCATCCTGTGCAAAATCGGCCAGGTTGATTATACCACTTAAACAGTAGGGAGTGTAAACCGATGAGAAGAACTCGTAATAGCCATACTGAATTTTAAGATCGAGGTAATGTACTATGCGGGCACGCACACTTGGGTGAATAGGGCGGTTATATTTTTCGTGCAGCAGCCAATCCGAGCCGCTCCACATAATCATGTGGTTCTCCGACCAGTAATTGCGTACCGTATCACCCTTATTTACCCAATAAGGCACGGAGTTTAATACCGGCAGAATTTTAGCATCGTACTCGCCATTGGTTAAGTAGAGTATGCGCACCAGTTCTATAATATCAAAATCGCTGGTCTGGCCAGTAAAAATATTGTTCAGCTTATTGTTCAGGGCATTGGTATCCAGCGGCAAATCGCGGTAGGCCTGCAAAATCAACTTTGTTCCGTTTACAGCGATTAACGATGAGTCAACATAATCTGACCGGCGCTGCTCATAAATTGCATTGTTGGCAGCCATTGTATTGGCCACTAAAGCCATAGTAAAAAAAGCAAACAGGAAAAAGTGTTTCATTGGGTATATTATAAGAGTTAGGGATTTGCGAAAGCAATGTAATGCAAAAAGAAATTACTTGCATTATAACAAGAAGAATTATAGAAAAGTTTGGCGTATAAGCTAACAGTTACCTTTCAGCCGATAGCGCCAGGCCAAAAAATTCTTCGGCTGTTTTAGGGTCTACAGGGGCCTTAATACCATTCTCTATTTGGGCGTAGGTATAGTAGCCAAACGGGTCCACCTCTTTGCAATAGCCCTTGGTAAGGCGGCCGTTGGCAAACCGGCCTGCATACTTACCCTGGCTGTTTTGCAGTTCGCCGTAGCCCTGGCGGCTGCCGTTATAACCTCCAAAGTAAACCTCGTTGTTGGTTTCTTTTTGCAACGTTACTCCAGTGGCTAGCGCCCCATTAGTAAACAATCCCAGCTGATAGCTCCCGCTTTTGTAGCGTATCCAGCCGGTGCCATTCGTCGCCCCGTTACTATACTGCCCGCAGTATTCGTAGTCGGCGGTTTTAAGCACCACATTACCCGAAACAAATTTTCCCTCCTTAAATACACCACTATATATATTGCCGTTAAGCACCAGCAGGCCTTTGCCGTGCGGCTCGCCAAAACGCTTTTCGCCTTCATAGCGCTTTACATCTTTCTCTACCTTTTTATCGGCCATCAGCGCAGCTACATCCGCTTCTATACTTTTTTGTATGGTATTAACCGCATCGTGATAATACAGGTTGCGTGCATACAATGAATCGCGCAGGTTATACAACTGCGTGGTAAAAGAGCTCTCCTGGTTGGGTATAACAATGGCACGCACAACCTCGGCATGTTTCTTTATTCGAAGTTTGGTTAGCGGGTCCAGTATAATCTGCACATTATCGTATGTTCTTAATTTATGCAGCACCGGGTAAGTACGGCTGGTATCGGTAAAAGAAACCAGGTGGCCGTAGTTATTGGTAATATTGAATACTGTATCCAGCGCATTTTTATCATTAAACACCAGGCCGCAGTGTACAGGGTCGTAATTTACGGTACGGCCCGAGGAAGCATCATCGGCAGGTTTAATAGTAAACATTAAGGCGCTCTTGTTTTTATCGTGTGTTACTATCAGACTGTAAAGCGGCTTCTTGCTCTTAGAAGCTACCTTATAAACCGTTTGAAATACACTAGCCGAAATATCATTCTGCGTACGGTCGTACAAAATTTCGCATTCGCCGTATTTATTAATGAGCCTGCCTGTAAGAAAGTCCTGGGCACCGGCATTTAAGCAAGCCAAAAGGCAGAGGGTTACTACTATTCTATACATAAGTGGGGTTATTCGCAGTTGGTTCCGTCTAATTTTATAAAGCTCCCATCCTGGCTGTAATACAGGTAAGGCGATGCAGTGTAGGCATCGCTACCTTGTAAAATTTCCACATGACATTTGTATTTTATATACGCTGCCGTTTTCTCCACCATCACTATATTACTTACCGCCTGCAATTCGCTTTCGCTGCCTATGCTTATGCCACAGCCCGCAATTTTTTTACCGGTCAGGTCGTGTTTAACTTTTGCAGCGCTCAGGGCATACTTGTTAGCCGGTTTTTCATTTACCGGTGGGGCAGATACAGATTTTACTTCGGCTACTGCGCTGCCGGTAGTTAAAACCGCAGGGCTTACTTTTACCGGTGCATTGGCCAGTGTATCTTTTCTTTCGGCTGGTTGTTCATCGCTCAATACGGTGTCTACCACTTTGTTACTACGGTCTATAGCCTCCGGCGAAACACCAGCTTCACTGGCATTGGCCGAAAGTTCGCCGGTGGGTTTATCTATCTGCGTAAAATAAAACCAGGTAAGAAAAGCCCCCATTACAAGCACTACACCCAGCAGCACCCTCAATACCATATTTTTTTGTGCTGCCTCTACAGGCTCTGGCTGCTGAAGTGTGGCGGCAGGTTCTTCTGCCAGTATTGTTTCGGGCTGTTCCTCCGCTACCGTGGCAACTACGGTTGGTGTAACTGCCACAACCACTTGCTCACGGTTTTCTTCTACAGTATGCCTTTCCTGTTCGCTATGCTCTTCGCTTTTAGGAATTACCAGGTGCTTGCCATATTGCCCGGCTTCCTGCTTTACACGCTGTATTTCCTTTTTAAGGTTAGCGGCTTCTATCCTTTCGCGCTCGGCCTGTTCCAGTAAAATTCGCTCGCGTTCCATGCGCTCTGCCTGCTGGGTTTCCAGGCTTTCTATCCGCTTGCGCAGCTCGTCCTGCCGTTCAAACTCCTTTTGCGCTTCTTCTATCTCGGCCAGTTCTTTCTCTATCCGCGCTTTTTCTGCGTCTATCCGCTCCTTTTCTAACCGTAACTTTTCTAATGATTCTCTTTGGTCAGATAACAGCGTGAACGCAGGCACAAAAAACGGGTTAGTGGCCCTGCAACCGGTACAGGTGCGCTGGCTCAACTCTAACTGGTTACCGCAAGTGCTGCAAAACTTTTTCATGCCCTACAAATGAAATCAATACCCTATAGAGCTGTTAGGGGCATTTTGCACCTAAAATAGTGCAGGAGTAAGAAAAATAGACACGGTTGAATGCGGAAGTAATAGTGCGCAACACGGAATTTTAGCTTGTGATTGTGTTGCGGTTCTCCCTTTAGGGAGTTAGAGGGTGGCAACACAATTGCCAGCAACTACTTACCTTTTAATGTAAAATAGAAGTTACTGCCGCTGCCGGGTAGGCTTTCTACCCATATTTCGCCGCCGTGCAGGTCGGTTATTTTTTTGCTGATGGCCAAGCCAAGACCGTTGCCGGGGTATTCGTCTACGCGGTTCAGCTTTTCAAACAGGTCAAAAATTTTGTGGTAGTAGCGTTTAGAGATGCCAATGCCGTTATCGCGCACGCAGAAAATGATGTTGCCTTCAAACTTATCGAACCCGATATCAATCACTGGCTTCTTATCTTTCTTGCGGAACTTAAGGGCGTTATCTATCAGCTGCGTCAATAGTTTTTCTACCAGCTCACGGTCAGCGCTTACATCGGGCAGTTCGGTAAAGCTAACCTCGGCCTGCGCTTCATCTATACGTGCTTTCATTTGCTTCAGCACATCGGCAAGCACCATTTTCATCGATACTTTTTGTAGCTGGAAAGGGTGCTCGTTCAGGGCAATGTAAACCTTCAGGTCGCTCAGCA
>DATGXP010000087.1:0-4209 GCA_035298845.1 Chitinophagales bacterium | reverse complement strand
TGGTGGTATACCGTATGGTGGTGTTGGGCTGGCTGCAGGTTAACGTTACCGACTGAGTACCGGCATAAAAGCCTGCCGGTATGCTATACTGCACTTTAGGTACATATGATGGATAGGCGGTTTGTGTATTGTTGCTGGCATTGGGCGTGGGCCTGGTAAAAATACCCCAGGTAGCTGCGCCATTAGTTACACGCCCGCGGCTGTCGTTACTATCGCAAGGGAAAATAGTCAACGAATCCACAATAACCTGCGATGGGTTAGTGAGTATAATATGCTCGCTGGTGTCGCTTTGGGTTAGCTTGAAGTTGGTGTGGTATTGCCCGCTTACTATACCATTGCGGCCGCTGCAAAAGAAAATACGGTAGCTGTTGTTGGCCATATTAATGCCGGCCGGTATCTGCCATTTGGTAAGTGTATCGGGGTTGTCGCTTAAATACCAGCCGCCAATATTAACGGCGGCACCCGAGTTATTGTGTAGTTCTATCCAATCGTAAAAGTTGCCATTGGCAGCGGCATAGTTTGATTTATTGGCCGCCGAAAATTCGTTTATAACAATTTGTGCCGTGCTTAAGCGGGTTAATGCAAGCAGCAGAAATACCGAAGTAAAGAGTTTACGCATAGGGTCTTTTATAAAAACAGCTATCGAAGATAAGCTATTACTAATAAGTAGATAATGTTTTGTTAACAAGGGTTGTATGGCCTTTGGTAAGCGTGTTTTTAAACGAAAAAACGTCCTGCCTTCTTTCGAAAACAGGACGTTTAACCAATCAAAATCAAAAATCTTATCTCGGGCCACCTCTTCCTCCGCCAGGACTTGCTCCGGGCCTTGGGCCAGGGTTAGATGGTGGCGGACTCATCCGTTGCGGTGCCGGCTGTTGCATTTGCTGTGGCGGTTGGTTCATACGTGGCTGCTCCATCTGACGGGGCTGTTCCATCTGCCTTGGTTGCTCCATTTGTCTTGGTTGCTCCATCTGCTGCGGTGCTCTATCTATTTGGCGTGGTTGCTCCATTCTTTGCGGCGGAGCCGTACGTTGTGGTATCTGCTCGCGTGTTCGTTGTTGTTCAACGTTTCGCGGAGCAGTATTAGGGTTTACCCGCTGTGGTTGTTGCTCGCGCATGCGGGGTTGCTCATTACCACGTTGTGGAACATCGTTCCTGTTGGGCATGGTGCGCAGCGGTTGCTCGTTGTTTATCTTTCGCGGCGATGTAGATGGTTTTGCAGAACCTGCAGGCATTGCCTGGTTACCTCTGTTTCCGGTAGATGGCGTAACCGGTGTGCCAGCATTGCGTTTTTCTATTATTGGCTTAGCCTCGTTAGCGCTATACACTTTTGCCGGTGCGGCACGGTTGCCCCCATCGCTTACTTTGGGGCGGTATACGCTTAGCTGGTTATTATTCACCTGTGGCTTGCCGGGTTGTGCGTTATCACGCACGGCTATTGGTTTTACATCGCGGCCTGTATATTTCTGTACTTCTGCGCGTGCTGGTCCGGCTATATAGGTTTCGTTGCGGCTTTTATTCACTACCGTGTTATTTATCACTGTTGAATTTTTAATGATAGTAACGTTGGTAACCTTATCCAGGTAATAGTTGTTGATGTTGGTTCGGCCAAAATCGCGTTCGCGTACAAATATCCATCTATCAGCAGGTGGGTTATACGTAGCATACGATGCACCATAGCTTATGCCGGGGCCGAGTGGCGCCCATCCATAATACCCATCACAATGCCTCCAGCTTACCCATGCAGGTCCCCAGCTGTTACCAGGTATCCAGCTATAACCATAAAAAGGGTCATAGTACCATCTTCCGTAGTGAAACGGCGCCCACCCCCAATCGTAATAAGAAACCCAAGTCCAGCCCCATTCGGTGTAGGTCCAGTAGCCATCTGTTTGGTAGGGTGAAAAACCCGGTGCAACAGTAGGCACCCATACATACCCATAACTGGGGTTATTAATCCACATGCCGTAAGGGCTAAGCTGGTCGTAAAACACCTGAAAACTTACGTTTACCTGCGCTTTAGCCTGTTGTGGCAGTGCAAATGCACCCAGGCATATGATCAAACCAATCAATAACTTTTTCATAACTCTTATATTTGAAAGTATGACTCGCAAAACCCTGCCAAGTTATTTTTAGGGTGTGCTAACAATTCATAAATTCAGTCAGCAGTCTATAGTCTGCAATAAAAAAAGGCAATGTGCTTGTGCACATTGCCTTTTTTATTTATTACTGCTATTGTTTTTTGTATTTTTTGAAGACTGAAGACTGTCAACTTTTTATTTACTCTGTCCGATAAATACCTTCTTAGTAAAAGGCACCTTATTGTTTTGCAGAGATACTATATAGTAACCGGTAGGCTCGTTGCCTAGTTTTACTTCGGTAGTTGCATCAGTTAACTGGCTGTAGTAAACCGGTTGGCCCAACAGATTGAATATTTTCAATTCGGCACCTTGTGCTATTGGTTCATTCATTTGTATGGTAATGGTATTGTCATAAGCCCATACGTTGCGGCCTGGTTTGTCAACGGTATTTATACCGGTTACAGCAGCTGCTTCTACATTTACCATTACTGAATCGCGGTAGGTGCAACCAGCTTCATTGCTGGCAGTAAGTATTACCTGGTATGTTCCGGGCTCGTAGTATGCATATGATGGATTAGCTACGCCGCCTACCAGGGCGCTATCGCCCATTTCCCACAAAAACTCAGTAGCGTTGTGTGTGCTGGTAACAAAAACAAACTCCTGGTTTACATAGCCGGTTGTGCCTGAAGGCTGAATACTTGCCCGCACATAAGTACCGGGCACAGTTAATTTTTTGGTAGTTATATAGCCATCGTAGGTAAATGTCATGTCATAATCCCCTTCGGCTAAACCGTTGAAGTTAAAAGAACCGCTTACATTGTTAGCTACATTTACAAGTTGACCAAGGCTATCGTATAATTGGATTGAGTTCCACTGTACTGTGTTATCCTGTGCGCCTTGCAATTGACCATCGTTATTACTGCAACCTGCAGTTACCGAGGCAAACTCAATAGCTTTGGATATGTGCAGAAAAAAGCGGTTGTCTACAATTTCTCCATCGCCAAATGCCACCGCATAAGTAGTGCTGCGCAAATCGGTAAAAATGCCCGTTTGTCTGTCCTCTAAGCGTATAATAGTTGTTGAGTCGAAATTTGTAATAATTGAAGCAGAAAACTCATGCACGCCTGCAGTGTCAGTTCTTACACCCAGGGCAATCACTTCGCTGCTGGTAAGGCGGCTAAAGCCGTTGGTAGATACCATTTGGTTATCGCTGGTAAAGCTGTAGACAGCCGGAGAGTATTCCATTTGTCCAAAAGCCTTAGGGCCATCCTGGTTAGCTACGTAAGCAGGGTTTAAGCCAAGGTCGAAGTAAATAGAGGTTTCATCCAGATATCCGCCCGGGCCGCTTAAGCGTATGCGGGTTTGTTTTTTCTCCTGTGTAGCAAAAGCGGTAGAGATGAACAGAATAAGTAGTAGAGTAGTGGTTGAGAGTTTCATAGTATGTCTTTTTATCAGTTTAAGCACATACACGGGAATGCAACATTAATGCCAACGGATTTTATGAGTTGTTTATATCTATTAAATGTGAATAATTGGGGAAGGTTTGTAGAGAATACCCCCTAACTACCCTAAAAGGGATGCATTTGTAAAAATAACCCCAACTTAATTTGAAAAACGCCGTAGTATTGCACGTTCTTCCTGTAGATTGAACTTACATTGTTGCTCTAATCTATCCAGCCGCTCTAAATTCTTTTGTACAAATTTCTGGTGTGCTTCAGATTTTGGATTGCGGGGCTTGTGGCGGGCCGCCAGCAGCAACTCGTCCATCTCCTTCATCACACCCAGCGTTTTTACATCAATTAACGTTTGGCAAAGTTTATCCCACACATAATCGGTAGCCTGGTAATTTGGGTGCAGCATGTCTTCGGCAAAGAAGCGGTAATCGCGCAGGTCGTCCATTACCAGCTCATAGGCAGGAAAGTAATAGTAGGCTGGGTGCTGCTCTTGTAGTTCATGTATGGCTGAAAAGAGCTGGGCCTTGCTTACTGTGTTTTCGTGATGGCCAAAGGCAAAGTAGCGTACGGGACTTACGGTTAATATTACACGCACGGCGGGGTTGACGGCATGAAGTTTCTCAAGGGCGCGGCTTAACACTGCTACTATCTCGGCAGGTTTCATCATGCGTTTATCA
>DATGXP010000086.1:0-3178 GCA_035298845.1 Chitinophagales bacterium | reverse complement strand
GGTAGCCGAAAGCGAGTGGAAAAAAATGAAAGAATGGGTGCACACCAAAACCCTGCGCATGCGCGAAGTGAGTATGATTGGGTCGGGTGGCAACATTAACCGCATATCTAAAATGGCGCAGCTTAAAACCGATAAGCCCCTAACCTATACCAAGCTTAACGAGATAATAGAAGAGCTTAAAACCTATAGTTTCGACGACCGGATAAAGAAATTTGACCTGAACCCCGACCGGGCCGATGTAATAGTGCCGGCCGGAGAGATTTTTATAACCCTGATGCAATGGCTTAAGGCCGAAAAAATATTTATACCTAAGGTAGGCCTGGGCGATGGTATAGTGCGCGAGGTGTTCAAAGAATACCTGGACGGTAAAAAAAGTACCCTATAAGATAGCAGCCAGTGCCTTGTGGGCACCATCGCAAATGGGCATTTTCTGGCTCATACCGCAGCGGCAAATAGAAAGTTTCTCGCGTTTTTCAAGTACTGTTCCATCTTCCATTATCACCTCAAAATTACCGGTAATAGTTACCGGTCCGCGCGGCTTTAGCTGTATAGTGGCGTAATCCTTCTTCTCTACTTCCATTTCTTCCATACAAAAATATTTGTACCGCAAAAATAAGAAACCAAAAACACCATTACCCCACAAAAAAGGCCACCCTGCAGGTAGCCTTTTTTGCTTTATCTTCAAAAGGAATCATTTCCTTTTTCGAACACTTAAAACATGTCGGGACAGTGGCCCGGCCTTGGTTTCTTTCGGAAACTTCCCTGATACATCAATGAAATTTCGGGTGCGCCTACGCTCTTAGTGGCAGGTAGCAGCTTTGATATATTAAAGTCGTAGCTAAGTCCGCACGATACGCCTTTTATATCTACCCGTGTGCTTACTATTACTGCATCATACAACCCCCGGTAATATGCCCCAAAGAGTATAGCAGTTTTACTAAGCTTCACATTCCCTAACTTGGTTTTTACGTGGCACCCCATATTAAATTCGTAGGAAACACCTTGCCACAACACCATAAAGTTAGGCATAATGTCAACCCTGTTATTTACCGGTATGGAGGCACCGCCATGAATGGTTAACTTCATAGGCAACTTTTCTGCTTTCCCATTGGCACCATCTACCCCGCTCGGCTGAAATGATATTTTAGGCTGGTTAATGTGCGATAAACCAACCCCCATGTACAGATTAGTACCTTTGCGGGTTTGAGCACTATACAATAAACCCAATGCCGCATCGGCAAATATAATACGGTTTTTGCCCAGCGTTTCGCGGGTACCGTTAGGATCTACGGCACCGGTAACCTGGTCGTATTGAGAACCATAAATAGCTTTGCCCTGGTTGATACTGCGAATATTTACCCCTCCTTGTAAGCCTGCCGAAAGTTGCATGGTACCCTTGCGGTTGAGCATAAAATGATAGGCTACCGACAGGTCTACCCGGTTTGAGTTAAGATTCAACTCACCGGCCTGGTCGCTGCTAAACGATAGCCCAATACCTGCAAAGCTGTTACGCTTTGTAATTTTGCCAATGCTCATATCCGCTCCACCAGCAAACGTGCGGTAGGTGTTGCTTTTAGATAGCGTGACCCACTGGGTGCGAAAATTGGCATAAGCCCTGTAATCGCCCGAGTTCATTCCCGCCAGCGCCGGATTTAGCAACAGCGGAGAGGCATTGTATTGCGAAAAATGAAGGTCTTGTGCCGCTAACTTACTGGTTAGCAGCAGACCGGTTGTCGCAAAAACTATCGCTTTTAGTAAATACTTTTTCATAATCACCTTTTAATATGGCTAATACTAATACCCGTTTCCTTCGTTGCGATTCATACCGCTGTCTTTGCGCAGCAGGTCTTCATACACAGCTAACTTGTTGCTTAGCTTTTTGTACTCATCAACTACTTGTGAGAAATTCAAACGATCAAACATTTGAAGGTTCTCATCATTAACCGGAATATCGAATGCCAGCAGGAATGAAGTTTCTATTTTCATTACATCGCAAAAGCGCTGCATAGTTTCCATTTTCAGGTTACCGGCCTTTGTTTCCAGGCAGCTATAAGCCTGTTGGGTAATCTTCATTTCCTGTGCTACTGCCGATTGTTTGTAACCACGGTGTTCGCGAATTTTTCTGATTCTGTCTTGTAACATTGTTTTGGTTTTAAATTGTTATTAATGGATTGAGTTATTGAAAATTTTTATTTGACAAGAGTTATAGTTCCGTGTTTCAAAACATCGCCGCCGTTTTGACATTTGCCTTGTAACACGTACACAAACACATCTGTAGAAGCTGAACCTGCACTGGATTTGCCGTCCCAGGCATCGTTAATATTTTTGGTTTCAAATAGCAGGCTACCCCACTCATCAAAAATCCGGAAGTAGTTAATGCTGCTTAGCACCTTAGAGCTTATAAAAAACTCATCGTTAAGCCCATCGCCATTAGGTGTAAATATGTTAGGCAGAAAAACCGACTCTGGGTCGCAGGCCATTACACGAATTTGTACCGAGTCAGATGTTTTGCAACCAAACTCGTTGGTACCGGTTACATGCACCATTTGTGTTTCGCCGGGGTATAGATTAGTGATGCGGCAATCAGCACAGCTTAATGAGTCTTTGGCTGTCCAGGCATAAGTAAGATCCTGCATAGAGCTGGCCCACAGTTTTACCTCGGCATAAGGCGAAGTAGTAACCGGTTCTGACACCTGAAGGTCTGGCAGGCTATTTACATTTACTATTACTGTAGCCGTATCTGCTGCGCAGGTTCCGCTGCTTGCAATTACCTGGAAAGTAGTAGAAGATATCAAATTACGACCTACAGGATTTGCTATATCGGTTGCATCCAGGTTCCCCGCCGGCGACCAGCTGTAAGCTATTGCTGCATCGGGACCATGAACAACACTAGTGGTCAACTGGAAAGAATCGAAAGCGCAGGCAGTTATATCGCCTATAGCTTCTATCTTCAATTTATCCAGGGCTACAACATCAACCAGAGCAGTGGCGGTACAGCCAAGACTGTTAGAAGCAGTTACAAGATACAGAATAGAATCCTGTGGCTTACATACCGGTCGGGCTATAGCAGAATCGCTCAGATAAAGGGCAGGTGACCACGAAATAGCATAGGCATCGCCTACATACAATTCTATTTCGGAGTTGCTGCAAACATTAAATGTAGATGGATTAAGCACAG
>DATGXP010000085.1:0-1609 GCA_035298845.1 Chitinophagales bacterium | reverse complement strand
GTGCCCAGGCCCATCCGGTTTCTGGCAAAAATAGAGACGAAGTATATTCCTGTGTTTGGCCTTATGGTAAAAATGCTGGGCATACGCGTAGACCGGAAAAACAAAGAGAGCCGCGAAAAATCGTATGGATATATGGCACAGGCACTTAAACGTGGTGAATGCCTGTTTATATACCCCGAAGGCACACGCAATCGTACTAATGAAATTTTAAAAGATTTTAAAGATGGTGCATTCCGCGTGGCTATTATGGCGCAGGTTCCGGTAGCGGTGCAAACATTGGTAGGTATTAAGGAAGTAAATGCGCCAGAGGGTATTCAGTTATATCCGGGTAAAGTAGAGGTGCATTGGAGCCAGCCTATAGAGACGGCGGGCATGACACTGGACGATGTGCCAAGGCTGCGCGAGATGGTGCGGCAGCAGATGCTAAAGCATTTAACGGGTAACTAAAATCATTTTAGCGGCACCATCGCCTGTACCTGTCGGGCAGTTGGCAACACCGGCTGAAGCGTGAGAGCGGATAACAACATGAACTATAAAAGCGAACATCAGGAATATCTTTTTCATACAGGGTATTTTTGGGTTATACAAGTAATATAACCCGCACCCGCGCTCTTGTCAAGAGCGGACACAGAAAAAGATGGTATATGTAGTAAATAAGGATACGGGAAATGTTTTAAAAGGTTTCATTACACCAAAGAATTTAACACTTAGGCTAAACTATTGTATAGCTCAGCTATAAATGCAAAACAACCTTTTTTTGCATATAAACTGATCGCATAGAGTCGCTTAGCCAGTACTGCTCCTTTTTATACCCTATGATATTAACTTCCAAATCAGCATGCTTTAGCGAAGGAGGCAGTGAAATAAACCGAACTATCGAGTCATTAAGATGCTTAAACTCGGTGCCTGAGCAACCGGGCACTGGTCTATCTTTAAACCAGGGCGCAAGCTGCTTATCGTGATAGCTCTTTTGGTTTATGCGTATTGTATCACTCTTTACAGTGCTATTATTTTTGGAAACCTCCACCACCGCCACCAATTCGGTGCACACTGAGCGCATGTGCGGCAAAACTTCATTCATCCATACTATTTGAACGGCATGATTATTTTTAGAATAAGAGGCGTTTATTCCATTAAAAATATTCAGCGATGGGGGCGTAACTCTACCAATGGGGTTATGGGCCCAATAGGTGTAGTGTGTTAGTTTGGCATCAGCATCTTTTTCACCGTGGCAAGAACTACAAGCTACTTCTTTGGAAGGATACCCATCCATAGATACTACCTGCTCCTGGTGACAAGGATAGCAGGTCATGTTACTGCTAAACAAGACCGATGGCGCGGGGTTACAAAAATCGGGACAACCGGGCTTGCCAGGAGATTTTATGAAATTTGCACTAGTAACTACATTTTTGCCGTTATAATGGCAGGTAATGCAGTCTACTCCTGTGACCCATGAGCTGCTCTCACGTGGTAGGGCACTGTAATCATTACCATTTTTAATCCCCTCAATCACACGCTCTTTATCTGCATCATTTTTAAAAACAGTTTCAAATAAATTACCACCGGTGTGGCATTTTGTACAATTGGGCAGGGCATCCTGAACGTGGGA
>DATGXP010000084.1:0-2625 GCA_035298845.1 Chitinophagales bacterium | reverse complement strand
GTAAAGTGTAAGCTGTTTGGCATTAATGCCCTGCCGGGATTTATCAGCCAAAGCAAATGGGAGGTAAGCCTTCACCGGAAATTTCAAACTCCGGACCTGGAAGCCCTTATGGGTAAATTTGGTATCGAATATTTGCCGGTGGAGGACCGCGTAGGGTTGGTAAAGCCACGTATTATCTTTATGATAATTAATGAGGCCTGCTATACCCTGCAGGAAGGTACCGCCACCATAGAAGATATAGACACGGCCATGAAACTGGGCACCAATTATCCATTTGGCCCGTTAGAATGGTGCGATAAAATAGGCATTACATCTGTATTTGAAACGTTGGCAGCTTTGTATGAAGATACCAAAGATGAACGCTACAAAATATGCCCATTGCTAAAAACAAAATATCTGCGCAACGAAACCTTTTATAAGGTTGCCAAAGAAGCCAGCAAGCCCAAAAAAGGCACAGATGATTTAAGCGGCGATGGTTGGATAGGAGGAAAAAATTAACCGGAACTGGCCCACATAACTATGAATAAACTGCTGGTTTATACCGATCAGACCTCTAACAGGCTCAAATACATTTTTGATTTGATGCTTACCGATTTGCTCGGTCTTAAATATGAGCTTACACAGGATAAAGAGGGTTTTTTGGCCAGCACACAACCCAAATTTTCGTATTGCGGCAAACCTATAGCCGATGAATTATTTTTCGGCGCGGAAATGTTATTGTTTGAAGCGGCTAACCATCCGCAGCCAATCAATTTTTGCGAGTATGAAAGATTAAGAGGTTTTTATCCGGTTAAAGAGCCATCGCGGATTCCTTTCGATATTTTTGCATCAACGTTTTTTATGGTTACCCGCTACGAGGAGCATTTTCCGGGGCACCGCGATAAATATGAACGCTACCGGCCAAGCAATAGCATGAATGCTAAAGGTGGCTACCTCGAAAAGCCCATGGTAAATTACTATGCCATGGAATTAAAAAAAATATTACGCGAGAATTTCCCACAACTTGCTTTTACCCAAAAGCCGTTTGAATATATACCCACCTTTGATATTGATATGGCTTACTCCTACCTGCACAAGGGGTTTTTTAAAAATATGGGTGGTTTTTTCCGTTCGTTTGTGCTGTCCGACTTTAAAGAAATGCGTGAACGGGCAGATGTACTGCTCGGCCGTAAACAAGACCCTTTTGATACGTTTGATTATTTGTTGAATATATGTGAAGGAAATTCGCTGAAAAGCGTCTTCTTTTTTCTACTGGGCGATGAATCGAGACTTGACAAAAACATATCTTTTCAAAACGAATCATTTCGTGAACTAATCAGGTCTATTGCGAAGAAAACAGAGGTGGGTATTCATCTCTCATTCAAAAGCCACGTGAGTAGCGGGCGCAGCCGAATGGAAATAGAGCGGCTGGAAAAAATAATTGATAAGCCCGTATTACGCAACCGGTTCCATTACCTGCGGTTTAAGTTTCCCGATACGTTTAAACGGCTGGTTAGTCTTGGTATTAAAGAGGATTACTCTATGGGTTATGCGTCACGTAATGGCTTCAGAGCGGGCATATGCACGCCGTATCACTATTTCGATATACGCAAAAATGTAGTTACCGACTTAAAGATAATTCCTTTTGCATTTATGGACAGCACCTTTGCACACTATCAGAAAACTGACCCCGAAACAGCGCTTAACGAAATACGTATGCTTATGCGTTATGTATACGAAACAGGGGGGACATTTTATGGCTTGTGGCACAACAGTTCGTTTACCGGCACAAAAGAATGGAAGGGATATGAGCATGTTTTTGAAACGGTGGCGGCAGAAGCCTCTGCCCTTATGCAACAATCATCATGAGCGGGCTGAGCTTGTTGAAACGCAAAGAAATTGATGCGCTTAAATGGGATGCGCTTATAGAAAGCTCTAATCAATCCCTGCCCTACGCTTACACCTGGTATCTGGATGCTGTGGCCGAAAACTGGGATGCGCTGGTACTGGATGATTACAAAGCCGTTTTCCCTTTACCATATGTACGCAAACTGGGATTTAAATGCCTTTACCAGCCTTACTATTGTCAGCAGCTCGGCATTTTCAGCAGCTATGAAACAGACACAAACTTGCTGCATCAATTTTTTGCAGAGCTACAGCAGTTTGCTTACATAAACATCAACCTGAACCCATCAGCAAAAGTTGTAGCCAGCGATTTTTCGCTTAAAAAAAAGAAGAACCTGCTGCTGCCGCTGGATAAAGAATATGCTGCACTACGCAAACAGTTCTCTGAAAATCACCGCAGGAACATAGCCAAAGCCGAAAAAACCGGTTTAATGTTTTTGCGGCAGGTAGACCTTAATCGGTTTCAGGAATTTTATCTGCAAAACATAAACCGCAAAAAGGAAAATTTTAAAACAGAGCACGAAACTGTTTTCGAAGCGGTAAGCAGCCTGGTAAAGCATCCCGGCAAGGGTCAGATTTATGCGGCATGCAACGCTACCGGAGAGTTAACTACTGCAGTTTTACTGTTGTTTCACAAAAACAGGATAATTAACCTTATAAACACCTCTTCTACAGAAGGGAAAAAGAATGGCTCGGCTCATTTTTTATTCGATAGAATAATACAGGATTTCGCATCTGACC
>DATGXP010000083.1:0-3000 GCA_035298845.1 Chitinophagales bacterium | reverse complement strand
CAGGTATTGGTAGCTACCGATATTATGTCGCGCGGTATAGATATTGACTCTATTGGCCTGGTGATAAACTTTGATGTGCCCCGCGATGCCGAAGATTATATCCACCGCGTAGGCCGCACCGCGCGTGCCGAAACTACCGGTACTGCCTATACATTTATAAACCCCGAAGATCAGCGCAAGTTTCAGCGTATAGAGCAATTAATAGATGCCGAAGTACCCAAAATGCCTTTACCCGAAAGGCTTGGTGCCGGCCCCGAATACAACCCGGCTAAAAATGCGGAGCGCGGACGTGGAGGATTTGGTGGCGGCAAAGGTGGCGGTGGACATAAAGGCGGAGGCAAAACAGGTGGTGGGGGTAAACATGGCGGGGGAGGCGGAGGTCATAAAGCTAGTGGAAGCGGTGGTCAAAAAAGCTTTCATCACAAAAAAAAGCCCTAAGGCTGAGTTTTTAAAAGTTACGGTTAAAAGCATTCGTTGCAGATATGAGTTTAAAAGAAATTGCCCATGCTCATAATTGGGAAATTTATAAGGCAGAGTTTGTAAACCCTGCTGTTACACTTGAAAACCAAACCGACTTATTGTACGAAGATATGTGTTGGGTATATAAACAACTATCTCCCGAAGTAAATATTGCAATAGACGTAGGATGGTATGGTGAGTCATTTTCTACTAATGGACTTTTCAAACTGTATGTAATAAAGAATAATGATTGGGATAACCCTGTTTTTACATATCCATCTGTAAATCCTGGGCAAATTATTTCTATGTTTCAAGGGGTGATTAGCATAATTGATGCAGTGCATTTAACTGCCTAAACAACAAAAGAAGTTAATTAAAGCCCAGCCTTAGTCCAAGCTGAATAGATTGTAGTATATAGCATCAAATAAAAGGGATGGTACCGCGTTAGCAGGGTGAAAACTGATTCTTTGTTTCGTAATGTAGTTCAATAAAATCATTCATGTCCGCTGCCTCGCTTAAGTTCCTCAATAAAAACAAAACTGATTTTCATAAAGTAGTTACGCAGCGTGTAGACGCTTACTTTAAGGCCAAAGGCATATCTAAAAATGCTGATTACCGGATGGTGATTAAAACGGTAGTGATGTTTGCCCTTTATTTTGTTCCTTATGCCTTTATACTCTCCGGCACATTACCACTATGGGCCATGTGGCTGGGCACAGCTGTAATGGGCTTAGGTTTGGCCGGTATAGGCATGAGTGTGATGCACGATGCCAACCACGGGGCTTATTCATCAAACAGTACTATAAACCAGATACTGGGTTACTCACTGAATGTAGTAGGCGGCGATGCCTTTAACTGGAAAATACAGCACAACCAGTTACACCACACCTACACCAATATTCATGGTTACGACCAGGATATACGCCCGCGTATGAACCTGCGCCTAACACCCGCTGTTAAGTTAAACTGGTTACACCGCTTCCAGTTTGTTTACGCCTTTATGCTGTATAGCCTGCAAACTTTTTTCTGGGTGCTGCTGAAAGACTTTATGCAGTTTGGTTTGTATTTACAGGTATACCATTCGGAAAACAGCTGGCAGCTAAAGACAAAGCGCCTGCTAAATATTGTGCTGTTTAAAGCTATTTACTTTTTCTATATACTGGTTATACCCGCTCTTGTGTTAGATGTAACCTGGTGGCAACTGTTCCTGGGCTTTTTTACTATACATGTGGTGGGCGGATTGGTACTTACCACCGTGTTTCAATTAGCGCATGTGGTAGAAGGCACCGAATATCCTGAACCGGTAAATGGCGCTATGGAGTCGGAGTGGGCCATTCACCAAATGCAGACCACCGCCAACTTTGCACCCAACAATAAACTCATTACCTTTTTTGTAGGCGGGCTTAATTACCAGGTAGAGCATCATTTGTTTCAGCGCATATGCCATGTGCACTACCCTGCCATTGCACCTATTGTAGAGCAAACTGCCAAAGAGTATGGTGTGCCGTATATCAAAAACGAAACGTTTGGCTCGGCAGTAATATCGCACATACGCCTGCTCAATACACTGGGCGTGCATGAGACCCTGCATATGGCTTCTGATTTTTAGGAAGCCGGATAATTGATTGTTATTAGTTTTGTACCATGGCCGATATATCGAACGAATGGGTACGGAAAAGGGCATCCCCGCTTATACAGTTTGCATTTGCCGTGCTATTAGGCTGGTTTGGAATGGGCATGTGCAAATTACTGCATAAGCCGCCAGGCGCAGAATTTTTTGCGGCCTTTCTGGCTATCATACTTTTCTGCTTTATCAATATACTGGTATCGTTTGCCTACGATAGCTTTTTGCGCTATACTATGCCGGGCATTTACCTGTATATCATACTGGTAATGGTTCTATTCTACTCCGCTAAGTCTCTTTCGGGCATCAGCATCTGGACACAGTTTGAATACAAAATGATGTTGGTATCGGTATCTATCTTCTACTTTATGGCCAGCTTTCTGGTACGTGGGGCCAAGTTAATTATACAAGCAGCAGAAGAAGAGCAGGTTTAGTTCTCTGCACTCTCCCGCTTAAATGGCCGTATTATCAGGCGTATGTTTCTATCGTAGTTAATATAGTTCCACAGCCAGTTGATGAACACCACAATTTTGTTGCGGAAACCCACCAATAGCATCAGGTGCAAGCCCATCCAGGCCAGCCAACCCATAAAGCGGCCAAAAGTGAACTTGCCTACTTCTACCACGGCCCGGTTGCGGCCCACCGTAGCCATATTCCCTTTATCAAAGTACTCGAACTTATCCAGCGTCCATTGTTTTAATATCTTCTTTATATTGCTGGCAAGTAATTGCGCTTGTTGTATAGCCACCGGTGCTATCTGCGGGTGACCATTGGGGTAATCTTTCTGCGCCATTACTGCTACATCGCCAATAGCATACACGTTTTCATAACCTGTTACTTTGCAGTAATCGTCAATAATTATGCGTCCGCGTGGGTTAATGCTTTCGGGTTTTAATCCGCTAATCAACACCGGTTTA
>DATGXP010000082.1:0-10398 GCA_035298845.1 Chitinophagales bacterium | reverse complement strand
CTTTCTCTGCCTGTTTTGTCAGCGGCAGGTTGTTTGGGTTAAAGCTGCCTTTAGCCACTTTGTCCTTTATACTGTCCTCTACTGTCTTACGCAGCATCACTGCGTCTACATCCAGGCTCTTCAGGGTTTTTATAGCCAGGCCTTCGCCCTCGCGTATCAGGCCCAGCAACAAATGCTCAATACCTATGTAATCGTGGTTCAGCCTTAGGGCCTCTTCGCGGCTGTAGGAGATTACTTCCTTTACTTTCGGTGAAAATTTTGCTTCCATTGGCTCTTAATTTCAAAATTCAAACCAACAATTTACATCTGTCATATTGTCGGGTCAACTGGTTAATATTCAATGCTAAAAATTAACAGTTACTGCATCTTTAGCTGTCTGTTTTCAAATTAAACGCAATTAATTGTAACCTGCAAAATACTTGCATATTAATTGGTTGCACAATGCTAACAATGTTTTGGCCTTGAATGTTTTTAAATACAATGCTTTTTTCTGTGCGAACTTCAGCCTACCTGCCTTTCGCGGACTTTAGTCCGCCATTAAAACAAAGCAGAATTCCTTTTATCAATTTGCCGTCGGTTTCAACCGATGTCCATTAAAAAACAGATTCAACATTCCTTTTGTCAAACTGCCGTCGGTTTCAACCGATGGCTCGGTCTCTTTCTGTATCTCCGTATTAAGCATTTGCATTTCTGTATTTGTATTTCCCCGTCACTCGTCACTCGCCCCTCGCCCCTCACCTCCCTCTCCTTCCCTACCATCGGTAGACAAAAACTTACCCACGCAAAAAAAACCTCCTTGTTTCGTTTTTGAATTAAAAAGTTCTAAATTAGAATCGTATTATCGCACTACCTAAACGAATAAGGCATGAAATTTCAGATTGACAAACGAGATAGACTGGTTATTGTAAAGTTGAACGAGGATAAGCTATTGAGCAATCTGGCCCCTCAGTTGAAATCCGAAATGGTCATTTTGAACAATGAAGGCTTCAAAAATATAGTGCTCGACCTGGCCGATGTGCAGTATGTAGACTCATCTGGCCTTAGCGCCCTGCTGGTTGGTAACCGCCTGTGCAAAGAAGCCAGCGGCACCTTTGTGCTTACCGGCCTTAACGCTCATATTCAAAAGCTCATTAAAATATCGCAGTTAGAACCCATCCTTAACATAGTGCCGTCTATCAACGAGTCGGTTGACTATGTAATGATGGAGGAACTTGACCGCGATTTAAAGAGCTAACCACTGCCCATGCAGTTTGATGTAACTATCCTGGGTAGCAATGCCGCTATCCCTGCTTATAACCGCTACCCCACATCGCAGGTTTTAAACTACAATGGCAATCTGTTTATGATAGATTGTGGAGAGGGCGCGCAGTTCCGCATGAACGATTTCAGCATCAAGCGCGCACACCTTAACCACATATTTATATCGCACCTGCACGGCGACCATTACTTTGGCCTGGTGCCTTTGCTCACCAGCTTCAACCTTAACTGGCGCGAGCACCCATTGCACCTGTACGGCCCACCGGCCCTGCAGGAAATTATAGAGGTGCAGTTTAAGCACTCCCTAACCCAGCTACGTTACGAGTTGATCTTTCACCCGGTACTGGCCGATGCCTCAAAGGTGATATACGAAGACGACCACCTTACGGTAGAAACCATCCTGCTCACGCACCGGTTGCCTACCACCGGCTTTCTGTTTAAAGAGAAACAACACCCGCGCAAAATACTGGCCGAAAAAATAACCGAGTACAACATACCCTACCAGCAAATTGTAGGTATAAAAAACGGTGGCGATTTTGTATGCGCCACCGGCGAAACCATACCCAACGCCGAGCTAACACTTGACCCCGCCCCACCGCGCAGCTACGCCTATTGCAGCGATACGGTATATATCGAAACTTTTATAGAGCAGATAAAAGGTGTAAACCTGCTATACCACGAATCTACATTTATAGATGAGCATAAAGAGCGCGCTGCCGAAACCCTGCACACCACCACCAAACAGGCCGCCCGCATAGCTAAACTTGCCGGCGCACAAACCTTGCTCATCGGCCACTTCTCGGCCCGCTATCAAGACCTCAGCCTCCTCCTCACCGAAAGCCGCGATGTGTTTCACAACACCCACCTGGCCGAAGAAGGTAAGACGTTTGAGGTGGGGTAATTCCTGTCTCTTTAAATCACATTTTCATCCACCTTATCCGCTCCACTTTCCCTTTCATTCTTATTTCGGCAACGTATGTGCCCGAAACTAACTCAGAAACGTCAATTCTATTTCCGGTCGGTTTTACTTCTTTGTAAACTACTTGCCCGCCAATATTATAAATCAGCACCTCATCTACCTGTTTTCTTCTCCATTTGAGATTTAAATCTTTTATAACCGGGTTGGGATAGATGCGGATGTTATTGCTTTCAATTTCTTCAATTGACGTTATCACGATTGGGTTTGATGTTGCCATACAGCCATTACTATCAGTTATCATTACAGAGTAACTACCTGCTTGAACAGGTATATAATAACTCAAAGTAGCACCAGAAATTACAGATCCGTTTATATACCACTCATAGCTTTTAGCGGTAGAGGCTATCAAGGTATCGTTGCTTTGGCTCACCGATACTTGCGGGATTGGATAAGCAGAAATTTCTATTTGATTCGATTCAGACGTACATGAATTTTCATCCGTAACAGTTACATAATAATTACCGGCTACCCTCGCGTAAAAACAAGGCGTTGTCATTCCATTACTCCATGCATAATGACTAAACCCTTGTGGCGCGCATATACTTACACTATCACCAATACATATTGAGTTGCTGTTCCCTGATATAGTTACAGGTTCCAGATGACAATAATTAGTAGTATCATTATATTTAATTATCCAGTAGTCTGTATCATATGACATATCCGGATGTGCCGGCAAACTATCCCAGCATGTTTGACTCTTATCACCTCCTATACCACCGTTGTTACAAGCAGCCATTACAATAGAACCATCAGTAGTTTGTATTGCGTAGCCAAAATAATTCCCACCAGGGGTTTGAATGGTTTTCTCCCATTGTATCGTGCCGCCTGAGTCAACCTTCACCAACCAACAACTCTCATTATCCATGTTATTCTCTGTTTTATCTCCGTCCATTGGCGAAGGAGAGTCGCCGGAAATTAAATAACCACCATCACGTGTTTGCACTACACTTCGAACCCACTCTGATTCACTTGCCCCATACGTTTTATCCCACTGCTTATTGCCCAATGAATCTATTTTTATTACCCAGTAGTCAAGAATCCCTCTTGAGGTGTCGCTTTTATCACATTCTATATTAGCTAACGAATACCCTATCAAAATGTAACCTGCTTCTTTTGTCTGTATCACTTCTGCAAAATCGTCTACGCTATTTGTGCCAAACCGCCTATCCCATTGTTTATTTCCCGCAGAATCTATCTTGATTAGCCAGAAGTCATTCCAACTACTACAATTTGTCTGACTTTTATCCCCGCTAATTCCAGAATTTGATTGTCCACCTAAAATATATCCTTTATCTTTTGTTTGTTGAATAGAGTGTATTAAGTCGTTTTTCAATCCCCCATATCTCTTATCCCATTGCCTGTTACCGGCAGAATCAATTTTAATTATCCAATAGTCCCCCGTTTGTAAGGTAGTATCCCAATTAAGCGCTGTAACATCTCCACTTATACCAGAAGCAGTGCTACCACCCAAAATATACCCTTTATCCATAGTCCCTGCTAAACAGGTAAGGTTCTCACGCTTATTTCCTCCATACCGTTTATCCCATTCTTTAATACCAAGAGAATTAATCTTCACCACCCAAAAATCAGTGACACCAGACGTTGATTGCGTTTTATCTCCGCTAATAGGCGAGCTTGAAGTTCCAGCTATCAGATATCCTCCATCAGATGCTTGAGCAAGGTCGGTAAAATCCTCAAAGCTGTTCCCTCCAAAGCGCTTATCCCACATTTTATTACCCAAACTATCCACCTTCACAATCCAGTAATCCCATGAGCCCCAACTTGGTTGGCTTTTGTCGCCGGTATTCTGCGATACGCCATCGCCTCCTAAAATAAAGCCATCATCTTTCGTTTGTTCAACCGTTTTCACTATATCATTACCTATTCCCCCGTATCTTCTATCCCACTGTTTCATCAAAGGCGACTGCGCAACAGATGTTAAACTGAAGGTGAGTAAGAAAAATAAGGCTGCGATTTTCTTCACTGCATGGGTGTTTAAGTATCTAAATATAATCATCCAAACGCTAATTTTTTGTTCAATCGGTCGCAAAGTTGAATACAATAATGAATATAATAAAATAATTATTTCAAATTGTATGGTGGGTGTTTACATTGATTTTGTGTAAGCTATTAATTATCAACTAAATAACAGAAGGGAGGGTTTGCATATTTCATATCGACAATATACTTAATTAAAAGAATAGCTATACTCATTTGGCGCAACAATGTAGTCGGGCATTTGAGCTTAGCTTCTTGTAGCCTCCTGCTCCGCCATCCCATCAAACAAGGCCCTGATAATATTCAACGAATACATACCCGCTACCTGTTTAATAAAATCGGCAAAATTGAAATGCGCATGCTCATCGGCCGAGTCGGAGATGGTGCGGATAATGCTAAACGGTATGCCATACTCGTAACACACCTGCGCCACAGCAGCGCCCTCCATCTCTACGCATAGCACATCCGGCAGTCCGGTCAGCAATTCATCGCGGTAGGTTCCGGCTGTTACAAACTTATCGCCACTGGCTATATCGCCGGTTAATACTTTGGGTTCGCTAATGCTAAAAGCCTGCAGCGTTTCAGGGCCAAGTGCCTCGTGTATTTGTTTACTGTGCAGGGCGGCATTTACCGCGCTCACAGCTCTGTTCAACTCCTCTGCTCCTACCTCAAAATACGTTTTGCCCAGCAGGGGTATCTCGTATTGTGGCATCAGCGGCCGTGCATCCATATCGTGCTGTATCAGCCGGTTGGCTACTACTATATCGCCCACGCGCACATTGCTACTCACCCCACCGGCTACACCGGTAAAGTACAGGTGCGTTATATTAAACTCCACTATCAGGTTGGTTACGGTAGTGGCCGCCGCCACCTTACCCCACCGGCTGAACACCAACACTACTTCTATGCCGTTTATCTGCCCGGTGTAATATATCCGCCGTCCGCGGCTTACACGCTGCTGGTTGCTTAGCAATGCCGCAATGCCTTCTATCTCCTCGGGCATAGCGCCCATTATGCCAATTCTCTTTTTACTCATACATACCGATAGTAATAATTTTACTGCATACAATAAAACATCAGTTTAAAGCAGCTAAAAGCCTCTTCAGCACCTTCAAAACTAATGCACAAACATTCAACGTCAATTAGTGTCAATAACCCCAAATATTACAAACATACTACATACTTAAACTACCCCAAAAACACAGGGTGGTTACACAAACCCCCAAAAGGTGGTTACATCGCTTTTTTGCAACTGATTAGCTCTAAGGTGTTTATAGCCACAAGGTGGTTACACCAAAATGGCATGGGTACACCCTGCAGCATTAATGGTGGCTACACAAAAAATTTGCACAATAGCACCAAAACTACATTCGCGATTTAAAATAGGCTGAGTATCTGGCCGCCGATTCAGGGTTTAAATGAATACCGTCGGTAGTTTCAAAACTACCGGTATCGGGCATAGGTATATAGGCATACTTGTCTGCCGGAAACTTAAGTGCAAATGTTTCGCGTATTACCTTTGCAGTAGGCAGGTTCTCCAGATGTTTATCTACAGGCAGCTCAAAAAAAACAACCTGGGTACCCCTTGCCTCCAGTAGCGATACATATTGCTGCAATAAAGCAAACCGCTCTTCCACCAATTCCCTGGCCGGTGTTTCGGCATATGTTTTACTATGTATGGCCAGGTTCCTTTCAAAAATACTTTTGCTGTTGTCCGCTGCGGCGGCACTCTTTTGTGCAGTGGGCTTTAAATGTATGGCAGCCCAATCCTGTACGTGGTTATACAAATGTGTACCTACCACGGCTATTGGTTGGTTCTGCTCTCTGAGCGAAAAAAGCACCTTGCGCGGATAAAACAATACCGGAGAAAACACCGAACCCGAAAAATCTTTACTGCTGTCGCGCAATACAAAATTTGTTTCGATATAAACGCGCTTGGGCAAATGAGGCGTGCGGGTTACTACATTCAGCCCGTCAAAAACGCTTAAGCCGGAAAAAGATGTGTTATATGTTTCATTTGCGCTATCCACCGCTATCCTCCGCGAAAGTGAAGAACCCACGATAATATTGGTAAAAGGTTGATCGGTGTATAATACGTACTGCGCCTGCACTATATTATCCTGCCACTGGTGCTGCGATGCGCGCCACCACCAGGGCCTCAATTTCACTACAAATACTGAGTAGAGTGCAAATAAAACCACACCTGTTATTATTGCCTTTTTAACCATACTGCATCAAAATTGGAAATAAATGAAAGCACCCGAAGAGCCACTGTTTACCAGTATTAAAAAAAACAGGATACCATAAAAAACATATTCCACTTTTTTAAAAACAGCAAACACCGGAGTTGACTTTATTAAATAAGCCAGGTGGTATAATATTACTGCACTGGAGTATAGCGCTACAAAAATGATAAGCTGGTAATCATCTTTAAGCGATGTATTGTTAGCCATGCTTTTGCAATATTCTATTACATGCGAAAACTCGGGCAGCTTAAACAATAACCACGCAAGGGTAACAAAGCCCAGCACCATGGCCCCTTTAAGCACGCGGATAAAAACGTTGGATTTTACTTGTACTTTATCTGATAGAAAACGTTCGATAGCTAAAGCAACACCATGAAAACTACCCCACACGGCATAGCTCCAGGCTGCACCGTGCCATAGCCCGCCCAAAAACATAACAATCATTAAATTAAGGTAGGTGCGAAACTTACCCTTCTTGTTTCCCCCTAAGGGAAAATAGAGATATTCCATCAAAAATGAAGACAGCGATATGTGCCACCTTTTCCAAAACTCTTTAAATGAAGTGGAGATATAAGGAAAGTTGAAGTTATCTTTAAAGTCGTAGCCAAACAGTTTGGCAAGCCCTATGGCAATTAATGAATAGCCGGCAAAGTCGGCAAATATCTGGCACGAGTAGCCCCACAACATCATTACCAAAGTAAGCGAAGAGAAATTCTGAAAGTGCGGAAATATAATCCAGGAGGTAAAATCCTTCAGGTTGTCGGCAATCACCATTTTAAGAAAATAGCCGGTAACCAGATTCTTAAATACCGAATCCCAGTTTATAGTGCTAAACGTTTTAACTTCTATCTGCGGTAAAAAATCGTGCGCCTTTACTATAGGGCCGGATATCAGTTGCGGGAAAAAACCTTTGAAAAACAATATGCGTTGGGCATGCGCGGCAAAGGAAATCGGCACCAGTTCTTTACCCTTAAAATACTTTTCCTGATATACATCTATTACCAGGCTTATACCCTGAAACGTAAAAAATGATATCCCTATGGGCAGCGGTAGCGTCAAAAGAAACTCACCCACCGAACTCGTGGAACTTAAAAAAGTATGCGCAAACAAGGGGCTATACTTAAAGAAAACCAATATCCCTAAATTCAAAACCACACCCATTGTGGCCATCAGCTTACGGTTTTCGGGCCTGCCATATACCACATAGTAGCTCGATACAATATTTATACTTACCGAAAACAGTAGCAGCAAAACCAGCAGCGGTTGGTTATATGCATAAAAGATTAAGCTTGAAGCAATCAAAACCCCTATCTGATATCTGGACAGCCGGGGTATATAGTACAATAACATAGTTATAAGTACCAGCCCCAGAAAAATAAAACTATTAAACAGCATGGTTTGATTTGGGTATCCTGTTAAACTTTATTTTAAATGAGAGAACTACATGAAGAGCCCAAACAAACTATCAGGGAGATGGGTTTTACCTTTTGCAGAAAAAACATTCAGGCGAATTAAAGCAATGTATTGGATATTGCAAATCCGATAGTTGGAATGATACGGGTAAAAGGAAGCGTGTTTTTTATGGCGTAAACAAGCATGCAGCAGATTTGAGAAAAGTACAGGGCCCTTACCACTAACCTGATAAAATTAAGCACCCACGGCGAAAAAAAATCGGAGTGTTGCTTACATATTTCGTAAAATCGCGTATGACGAGAGAAGAATACCTCAAACTAACCGCCATACTTGGCGCAGGCAGTCTGTTACCCCACAACGCACTGGCCGCCCTGCTGGGCCCCGCCGAGCTAACCCGCAAACAGTTTGGAAAAGACTTTGTATGGGGTACCGCCACCGCGGCCTACCAGATAGAAGGCGCCTGGGATACCGACGGCAAAGGCCCCAGCGTGTGGGACCACTTTACCCACCACCACAAAGGCAAAATTAAGACCCACGAAAACGGCGATGTAGCCTGCGATTTCTACCATAAGTACGAGAGCGATATAGAGCTGATGCACCAGATGAATATCCCGGCATCGCGCTTCTCTATCAGCTGGTCGCGCGTGTTGCCAGAGGGTACCGGTGCAGTCAACCAAAAGGGTATAGACTACTACCACCGCGTAATAGATAAATGCCTGAAAGAAAACGTAGAGCCATGGATTACCTGCTACCACTGGGACCTGCCTCAGGCCCTGGAAGATAAAGGTGGCTGGGCCAACCGCGATTGCATTAAGTGGTTCGAAGAATTTGTAAACCTGATAACCAAAGAGTATGGCAGCAAGGTAAAAAACTGGATGGTGTTTAACGAGCCTATGGCTTTTGTGCCACTGGGCTACCTAATAGGGGTGCATGCACCGGGCTATGTTAACTTCAGCAAGTTTTATAAAGCCGTGCACCATGTTGTTATGTGCCACGGTGCCGGTGGCCGTATTATCCGCGCCAATGTACCCGGCGCTAAAGTAGGCACTACTTTTAGCTGCAGCCACATAGATGCTAAGAACGACAAGCCTGGTAACATTAAAGCCGCTAAGCGCGCCGATGCCTTCATCAACCGCCTGTTTATAGACCCGGTAATGGGCCTGGGCTACCCCAAGGCCGACCTGCCGGCCTGCAAACACATTATGAAACACATGCTGCCCGGCGATGAAGAGAAAATGAAATTCGATTTTGATTTTATCGGGTTGCAAAACTATTCGCGCATGGTAGTGTATAAGCTGGGCCTGATACCCATTATACACTTTGCCAATGTGCCCGCCAAAAAACTGGGCCACGATTTAACCGATATGGGTTGGGAGGTTTACCCCGAGGGCATTTACCACCTTATCAAAAAGTTTGGGGCCTACAAAAACATGCCGCAGATAATAATTACCGAAAACGGTGCGGCCTTTCCCGATGAGAATACCAACGGCGAAATAAACGATGTAAAGCGCCTGCAGTTTATTAAAGATTACCTGGCGCAGGTACTAAAAGCCAAACAGGAAGGCGTGAACGTAGGCGGCTACTTCATCTGGAGCTTTATGGACAACTTTGAGTGGGCCGAAGGCTACCGTCCCCGCTTTGGTATAGTGGGCGTTGATTTTAAAACACAGCAGCGTACGGTTAAAACCAGCGGCAAATGGTTTAAAGAATTCCTATCAAAATAGCCCTGAAAGCAAAAAAGCCATCACGCATAGCGGATGGCTTTTTTTATACTGGTAAATTATGGATTAGTTAACTATCCAGGTACCGCCTGCAGCTTCGCAGTTGGTTTCAGCTTCCTTGTATCCATCTACACCTAGCGCCGAAGCAGTAGTATTTTTGCAAACTGCAGCATCTGTGCTACCATTTGCATACTTGCAGTAACCACATTTTTTACAAGAGCTGGCAGAAGCCATTAAGCCTACAGCCATCAGGGCGAATAGAATCTTTTTCATGATTGTTGTTTTTTTGTTTTTAGTAATAGGTCAAAATTAACTTTCAAAGGCAAAAAAAGCAAGATTTTGGTAAGAATCTCCCTTTTTTGGTATCAAACCTATAATGATATATATCAACTAGAATATTTTACCCGGGTTAAGTATATTGTTAGGGTCAAATACCTGTTTAATGTTACGCATTAGCTGCAACTGCACTTCTTTAAACTTAATATCCATATAGGGTATTTGTATCCAGCCTATACCGTGCTCGCCCGAAATAGTGCCCCCTAATTCAACTACCTTCTCAAATATTTCGCGTATGCCTTTGGGTACTTCGTTTTTCCAGTAGTCATCAGTTAGCTCGTCTTTAAGTATGCGCACATGCACATTACCATCGCCGGCATGCCCATAACATACGCTACGGAAGTTCCACTTTTTGCCTACTTCCTTAATATGCTTCAATAACTCTGGCAGTTCGGCGCGTGGTACAACTGTATCCTCTTCTACCGTCATATTTGTCTTCTTTACG
>DATGXP010000081.1:0-5644 GCA_035298845.1 Chitinophagales bacterium | reverse complement strand
ATCGCACAGCCAAGGCACATTTACCGGCAGGGGTTTACCGCAACATATCGGGCAACCAGGCGTTGGCCATTGGTATAATAGCCGCTGCCGAAAAAGCAGGCCTGCCAATTTTCTTAGGTTCATATCCCATTACGCCGGCATCCGATGTATTGCATGAATTGAGTAAGTATAAAGCCAATGGTGTAAAAACCTTTCAGGCAGAAGATGAGATAGCGGCAATATGCTCAGCTATAGGTGCCGCTTACGCCGGTTCATTAGGTGTAACAACTACATCGGGCCCGGGCATGGCGCTTAAGAGCGAGGCTATGAGTTTAGCTATGATGCTGGAGTTGCCTTTGCTTATCTGCGATATACAGCGTGGTGGGCCCTCTACCGGTCTGCCAACCAAAACCGAGCAGAGCGATTTACTGTTTGCCATGCATGGCCGCCACGGCGAGGCACCACTGCCAATAATAGCGGCCTGCACACCGGCCGATTGTTTCAATGCAGTGTACGAAGCCGTAACTATTTCGGTAGAGCACATGGTGCCGGTTATATTTCTTAGCGATGGTTACATAGCCAATGGTGCCGAGCCATGGAAATTTCCAACCGAAGATATGCTGCCGCCTATCCATGTCAGCTTCTTAACCGAGAACAACAACCCCGGAGGCAAACTGTTGCCTTACCGCCGCGATAACCGCGGTGTGCGCCCATGGGTTAAGCCGGGCACCAAAGGATTGGAGCACCGCATTGGTGGACTGGAAAAACAAAACGAAACCGGAAACATATCATACGATTCTACCAATCACGAGTTGATGGTAAAGCTGCGCGCCGAAAAGGTAGCGAAGATTGCCGACCGTATTCCGCTTTTGAAAACAGACAGCGGTCCGGAGAAGGGAAAGGTATTGGTACTGGGCTGGGGTAGTACCTACGGCGCTATTAAAACCGTGATGAACGAACTGCACGCCGAAGGTTATGCCGATGTGGCACACGCCCACCTGCGCCACATGAACCCCTTCCCTAAAAACCTGGGTGAGTTGCTGCATGGTTTCGATAAAGTACTAATACCCGAAATGAACACCGGGCAGTTGTTGCAACTGATAAGGGCTAAGTATTTAATACCGGCCATCGGCTTCAACAAAATTCAGGGCCTGCCGTTCGATACGGATGAAATAAAAAATAAAGTGTTAGAAATATATAATAGCACAACTTAAAAAACGCGCGTCATTGCGAGGAGGCTTTGCGACGAAGCAATCCCCCGAACATCTTGAGGCAAGGAGGAATAAAACATGGAAACTTTAGAAAATACCGCACCACCAAAACTAACCGCCAAAGACTTTGTCAGCGACCAGGAAGTAAAATGGTGCCCCGGTTGTGGCGACTACTCTATACTTAAGCAGGTGCAAACCGTGCTGCCCGATTTTGTTACCGAGAAAGAGAAAGTTGTATTTGTATCGGGTATCGGTTGTTCATCGCGCTTTCCGTACTACATGGCTACCTATGGTATGCACAGCATACATGGCCGTGCCACGGCAATAGCTACCGGTGTTAAGGCTGCCAACCCCGACCTTACCGTATGGGTGGTAGGCGGCGATGGCGATTTGCTGTCTATAGGTGGCAACCACTTTATACACATGCTGCGCCGCAACCCAAACCTTAAGCTGATGTTGTTCAACAACCAGATATACGGTTTGACCAAAGGCCAGTATTCACCTACATCGCCCAAAGGCACAGTGGCTAAAAGCACACCGCTGGGCTCAGTAGATGAGCCCTTCAACCCTGCCGAGTTAGCGCTGGGTGCTAAAGCTACTTTTTTTGCCCGCACACTCGACCGCGACCCTAAGCACATGCAGGCCATGCTGGCCCGCGCTAATGGGCACAAAGGCAGCGCACTGATAGAGATATACCAAAACTGCCCGGTGTTTAACGACGAAGCATTCTTCATCTTCAGCGAGAAAGAAACCAAACGCGAAGAAGCCCTTTACCTCGAACAAGGCAAGCCACTGGTGTATGGCAACAACGAAAGCAAAGGCATTAAACTCGATGGCTTTAAACCCGTAGTGGTTGACCTTACCGACGGCACCGTAAACAAAGCTGACCTGTGGATACACGACGAAACTGATAAAACAAAAGCCTTTATACTGGCCGGCTTCGCAGATAATACAGAAGTACATTTACCACGCCCATTCGGCGTGTACTACAGCACCCTGCGCAGCTGCATAGAAGACGACATGGCTGCACAGATAGAACACGCACAGGCCAAACGCGGCAAAACCCCGCTCAACAAAATCCTGAGCGGCGAAAAGACCTGGACGATAATGTAAGCGCTTTCCATAATAAATACAAAAACGCCCAACCGGATACCGGTTGGGCGTTTTTGTATTTATTAGAAAATAATTAGAGGATTATTCTTTGTAAAGCTTGCGGGCACCATAAACAAGACCTGCACCAAGCAATAGAAATATACCACCATCAATAGGCACGCCTGGTGGCGGTGCAGGTGGTGGTGGCGGCGGCGGCGGGCCTTGTGCAAAAACACCAACGGCCACAACCATCAAAATCAGGGTCCACAAAAATCTCGGTGTAAATCTTTTTTTCATCAAATGTTCATTGTAGCTGATACTTACAAATGTATGATTCCTATACTAATAAGCAAACACGTTAGCCGGATAATTTGAGCGGTTTATTGGCTAATCAATTACAGACTGAGCTCCTGAAGAGGGTCCCAAAATACGGTTTTAAAATCAATTACAGCATCTTTTTTCACTTTTATGCCCTCTTTTTCCAAAAGCTTCTGCATCAGTCCGGGCGGGTTAAAGTGGTGCTTACCTGTAAGTAACCCATTCCTGTTCAGCACTCTATGTGCCGGCACATGGGGTACCTGGCGGCCCGCATCGTTCATGGCATAGCCCACCAGCCGCGCCGACCGTCCGCTGCCAAGGTACTTAGCAATGGCCCCATAACTGGTCACCCGGCCCCTGGGTATCAGCCGCGCTACCTCATATACGTTCTGAAAAAACGTATAACTCTTATTTTCAGGTGTTTGTGTAGCTTTTACAGCAGCTTTTTTTGCCACTGCTGCATTTTTACGCACCCCTGCTACAGATTTTTTCTTTTTGGCTTTTTTAATCATTTTTTTGCCTTTCTCTGTGTTTCTCTCTGCATTTCGTGCCTCTATGGCCTTGCTTTTTCTATAACCGGAACCTAATATAATTGATTGTTCGCCCAATGGCAAGGTGTTTCTTCTCGTAATACGTTTTTATTTCCAGTTCCTCAAAATCAAGCGGGCCGCTATAGATATCCTGTTTGCAGTAAATAATCTCGGGACTGAACTCTCTCGCCATCTCTTCGGTAAACAAATGCAGAGGCAGGTCATCTGTCTTAAAATTAAGGATAGCCCCCGGTTTAGATACCTGTTTATAGCGCTCCAGAAACTTAGGGGCGCTTAGCCGGCGCTTGGCATCGCCCAGCTTAGGAAAGGGGTCCGGAAACGTAATCCATATCTCATCTACCTCGCCGGCCGCAAAAAAATTAAGAATGTTCTCAATCTTCATGCGCACAAATACCACATTGGTCAGGCCTTCATCCAGCGCGGTTTTACTGCCCGTAAACAAACGGGCGCCCTTACTATCTATACCAATAAAATTTTTGTTGGGGTATTTGCGGGCCAGCGCCAGAGCGTAATCGCCCTTACCGCACGCCAGCTCAAGCACTATGGGGTTATCATTCTTAAACACTTCGCTGCGCCACTTGCCCGCCAGCTCACGCTCCTTGCCCTCATGGTCCTTCAGTTTGGTATTGGTAAAATGTGGGTTCTGATACACATTCGGAAACGAATCAATACTCGTTATCTTAAACATTTTGGCCTTGCCCATAACACAGCTATCTTTATGCCGCGAATGTATTTTTTCTCTTCGAAATGATTGAAAGCAACGCCAATGGCTTTTGCTACGTTCTTAATAAGGACACCCTGCAATAAACACGAACTATGAAAAAACATATCTCTACCCTGCTCCTGTTAATCAGCTCTGCTGCACTTTTTGCACAAATACCCAATGCAGGTATGGAACTATGGGATAATCAGCCGGTGCTGCTGCAATGGCAAACAAACAGCCGTCCGCTTACCCTGCCGCCTTACGACCCATACATTGTAAGAAAAGACAGCGACGAATACACGGGCAGCTATGCCGCCAACTTTTTTGCCAACGGTGTTTTTAAACCCATGGCTACTACTACTTTCGCTATATCGCAACATCCATCGGCCCTGAGCTTTTATTACAAATACATATTTGCCCCCTGCGTAAACGATGATGCCTGGAATGAAAAAGATACAGCCTCTGTATTAATAGAAATATTAAACGGTACCACCGCAGTAGATAGCGGCAAGTGGCAGGTAGATACCACCGGCCTGGCACTTAGCTATCTGCATGCAGTAGTGCCGGTTTCGCAAAACAGCAGCAGCTTCGACTCGTGTCGTATTACCATTCTGGGCGGTGCACTGGTGGCCGGTTGCGGTATTGTACAGCAAGCCACCGAATTTAAAATAGATCATCTGCAGTTAGATGCACCCCAATGCACAAACACAGGTATAATAGTACAGGGTACAAACTGCTTATTAATCGATACCGGTGACACCACACTATTTCTGCCTTGCAATATCTCTATAGAGGCACTGGGGCTGGAAGCAGGCGATGCCATCGGTTTTTCGTTTACACCAAACACCACCTGCAAAAGCATTTGCATGCAGGGCACCATCATAGATATTACATGTATAGACACCGCACTGGCACCACCATGCAATGCATCGGTGCAATTACAAAAACAAAACCCTACCTCGTATGTTGCTTACAATGGTTGGCTGAAAGCCACACCCGTAAATGTTACCGCACCGGTAAGCTATAGCTGGAGCAACGGCAGTAGCGGGCTAAATATCGACTCAATAGCTAACCTGGGCGAGGGCAACTACTGCGTAACTATTACCGATGTTAATGGCTGTAGCGCCACCGCCTGCGATTCACTGGCTGGTGCACATATCTGTATAGATTCTGCTTTAATATGTAACCCTCCCGGTTTGTGCTGCGATGCACCTTTATACGACCCGGTGTGCGGCTGCGATAGTGTAACGTACCCTAATCCCTGCACCGCTACTTTCTTTGGTGGGGTTACAAGTTACAACCAGGGTCCATGCCTTAGCACAGCTATAAAAAACATCAACGAATACAACGGGCAACTGCTGATTGCACCGGTACCGGTAAAAAATATGTTACGCATTACTTATGGTATTGCCAATGCCGGAAATGTGGAATTGCGGGTAAGCAACGCTATAGGGCAGATAATTAAAACAGTACCAGCCGGGTTTTTGCCTGCGGGCAAGCATAGCCTCGAAATCCCTTTTTACGATTATACACCCGGCCTTTATTTTATAGAACTGAAAGCAGGTACAGAGCGGAAAATAAAACGCTTCGTAAAAGAATAGACCTGGTAAACAAACAGCTTAATTTAATCCATACTTCTTCATAAACTTCTGGTTAAGCTCCTTCTGCTTATTGTCCAGGTTTATCTGCCGGCCATTGATAAACGCATACTCAATGGTAGAGGTGCGCATATCCAGCACATCACCGCTCGATACTATCAAAGATGCATCTTTACCTTTTTCAAGCGAGCC
>DATGXP010000080.1:0-3926 GCA_035298845.1 Chitinophagales bacterium | reverse complement strand
AGGCCAGGCCTTTACCCACCGCCGAAATTTTTCCGCCGCGGATAACCACATCCGTATTCTGCAAAATTCCCTCTGCTTCGTTAGTCCAAACTGTTCCGTTTTTCACCAGGTAGTTTTCCTGCTTCGCTATCGAGTCGGCTCCATAAGCCAGGAAAGGGTATATCACTTTACCCAGGTTTTTAGTTACATCTACGGTATCTTTTTTTGCTTTTGCGGTATCAGCATCCGGCCCTTTTAATTGATTACCAGTCCATGCCGTCCAGTTGCCGTCTGCTGTTTGCCCGCGGCCGCTCCAGCTCTTTTGTGCGTGGTCTATGGTTCCGTTCAGGCGTATTTTGTTTTGCTCACCCTTCTTTTCAGGGGCAAAAGCCAGCGTTATGTCGTTGTCTTTATAGCTCAGTTTTACATCCAGTTTTACTGTATCGCTTAGTAGTATCTGCGCCTTTGGCGAGGCTGCATCGCCGCTTACTTTCAACTTAAACGATTGGTTGGTGGCCTGCAGGTTCAGCGTGTATTCGCCGCGTATATCCTTTGCCTCAAACGCCTTTATCTCGTAGCGCCTGCCGTTTATCCAGTTTTCGTTTATCTCGCATTTATCGTCAAACAGCGGCTTATTGGTCACAAAAAAGTTAGCCAGTTTACCGGCCTCCAGCGAACCAACTTTGTCATAAGCGTTTACAAAGGTGGCGGGGTTATAGGTCAAAGCCTTTAGTGCCACCGTAGAGTCTAAACCATACTTAACCGCTTTGCGCAGCGCCGGTAAAAACTCATCCTTCTTTTCCAGGTCGGTAGTGGTCAGCGCAAAATCAATTCCTGCTTTTGCCAGTGCCGCACAATTGGTTGGGGCAAGCTCCCAATGCTTCAGGTCTTCCAGTTGTATCCAATTCGCCTTATAAGGGTCCTCTACCTCATACGCCTTCGGAAAGTTTAGCGAGGTTATCAGTTTGGCATTGGTGCTCTTAACCTCTGCTATGCGCTGGTATTCATCGCCTTTGGCTTTAATTATGTATTGTACACCAAACTCATCGCCTATTTTATCCGCGCGCAATATCTTCAGCCAATCGCCGCTGGCATCAAATATCTGCGGCAGGCTTTGCTGGGCGTTCCATTCATCCAGGTTAATGTTATACTCTACCTGTGTGCCGGTACCGGTTGGCTTGCCATACGCGCTGGCATACCACTTGGCATCGTGATAGGTTTGGCGCAGCAAGGCAATTCGCCCCATTAATGAGCTGGGGTAATCCTGTGTAGAGCTGCCATTTTTAAAAGAGTAGTGCGCACTGGCCCAGGATTTAATTATCACCCAGTTCTCTTTGTCGTTAGCCAGTGTAACCACGCTGCCGGTGCCACGGGCAAGGCCGTCTTTGCGGTGTGTAAGCACTGCACCAAAACCAATCTTGCGCAGCTCCTCGGCATTTTTATCGTTCACAGTAAAGTTTTTATCAGCGTGAAAATCGGTGTGTATAGCCTGGTTCCAGCCATAGGCGCCCTTTATGTTCGACTCCATTTGCGGGCCATCTTCACCTTTCGCTTTAGGCACTTCGGGCATACCGTAGTCGCTGAAAATATCTATAAACGAAGGATAAATAAACTTCCCCTTCAAGTCGTGCACCATCCAGCCGGCCCCTGGTTTTCCACCCCGCTCTACCTTTACCACTTTGCCATCCTGTATATACAGGGTAGCGCTGTCTGTCTTTTGGTTATACGCCACATAAATGGTAGCACCGGTAAAGGCATGCTTACCCTCGCGGTAATCATCGGGGCCATTAGTTTTAAAGGTGGTTTCCTGCGCCGATAGCAGGCAACATAAAAGCACAAAACATAGGGAAGAAAATAAACGCATACTTGGGTTTTAAGATGGGGCGAACATAAAGATAAAAACACCGATACTTTAAGTACCACCCTACTTATGTTTAGGCAGGTGGTTAAAGATGTTAGGGATAAATTTCATTTTATCGTTCTCCCCTCTCACTTTAGGAGAGGGGAGATGCCAGACCTGTCCCGATTTATCGGGAAGGCAGAGGGGTGAGGTCGCATTCCGTGCCTCCGTGGTAAGTGCCTTTCTGCCACAGCATGCTTACAAGTACACTCCCAACTTCTCCTGCAACCAATTCTTATCCGCCAGCGCTTTTGCCCCTGCTATCTCGCCTTGCAATTTCACAATAGCCCCCTTATCGCGCACCCGCAGGTTCATCAGCTTTTTAGCTATGCGCAAAAAATTAAGGTAGTTCTTCCGGTGCTGCTCACTCACATTTTTGCGCCGCTGCACAAACACTCTAAAGCTGTAATACGCATTTAAAAAAGCCTCTTTCTCATCTAACTCAAAATAGCACTTCAGCATTAGCGAACGCGCATCCAGCCCATAAAACAAATCGCCCAGCTGTACCTTCTGCAGATTGCGCAGCGCCTTATCATATTGTCCGGTATGGAAAAGGTAGTTCGCCATATTGTAGTTATAGGCATTCTCGCGCACTACCTTGTTTAGCTGGTACCGGTACTCGTTTATAAAATCCAGTGTCCAGTCATACTGTTTGGTGCGCAGCGCCGTGGTTACTATGTTTTTAAAGTTGCGCTCGTTTATCTCGCCATTTAATAGCAGCACCCGTTTCTGTAAACCCTGCTGATACAACTCAAACAGCTCATCAAAAAATTTACCCTGTCCGGCATTTACCCGGCTTATGCAAAAGTTACGCGCGTATGCAAAAAGCTCGGCCAGGTTCTTATCCTCAAAATCGTAACCGTGTTTGGCTATTATCTTTTTTATGGCAAAATACTGTTCGTCGGTCTTTTCGGTTATCAGCCTGTACAGCGTACGGTATGCCTGCACAAACTGGTTACTGTTTAGTTTGGGCAAAGAGGCCAGTTGCAAAGTTTCTGTGGCATTAAAGCATTTAGTAGTTGTGCCAAATACGTTGTTATCGTTAGCCACCAGGCACATCTGCCGCAGTTTTTCTATCAGGTAATAGACATCCAGCCCCGATGGCTCGTCCTTCTTGTTGGCCGCAATAAACTTGCTGTAGGTTTTTAAACTGCCTGTGTGTAACTCCTCTATCAGCTCGCTTGTAAAGTGCTGCTCTAAAAAATATCCCGGGCTTAGCACATTCTTTTTTGCCTGAGCCCGCTTCATTATTTTATTGGCCAGCGCAGTTTTGTTCTCGGTGGCCTCGCGCAGGCTATAGTATTCATCCAGCACCTGCACATACTGGGGCTTATGGGTCAGCGTATAGCGGGTGTAAATAAATTCTTCTATCGCCGCCAGCAGGTCCGACACCATGTACCTGAACTTCTTTTCATTATAAGGGGCTTTGGCAAATACATGTTTCCAGGCCAGTTTGTTATCGTATCTTTCCTCTTCGGGTTGCTCCAGGCACAGGTAGGTATGCAGCCCGCACAGGGCGGCATCGCGGTTAAAATAAGCAGACGAGAGGTAGCGGCTTAATTCCCTCTTCTCTTCTTCGCTTAATATCCTGTACTGTTCCTGCAGGCGTATGCTGAATGAAGTATCAATCATATTATGTTTAAAAATATCCGATAAAGATAAAAAAATGTAGCGGTTTTTGCCATTTGCAAACCGCATGTTTGTATCGTCAAAAAGAGTGTCTATGGAAAGTAGAAAATTTTACCCCCCGGTTTTCGCCCTTATAAGCGCTGTGCTATTGCTGTGCAATAGCGCAGCAGCGCAGGTAAGCGTGCAGAGCGATTTGTATAACGTGCTGCAGGATGCCTGTAGTGATTACCTGGATGTGGCTGCTAACGACCAGCTGGGCGGGGCTGTTTTTACTTTATCCATTTCAAACAATAACCCGGCCCTGCATGGTTCGGCCTCGGTAAATGGCTCGTACGTTTCTTATTGCCCTAACCCCGGCTACACCGGTGCCGATGATTTTGATTACGAAATAAGCATGGGTGGGCAAATGCGCACAGGC
>DATGXP010000079.1:0-3951 GCA_035298845.1 Chitinophagales bacterium | reverse complement strand
TTAAAGAAAGACGGCATAGTATACAAAGGCTTTATCTACATCGGCTTTATGAATGTAAAAGGCGAACCATATGTTATTGAATACAATTGCCGCATGGGCGACCCCGAGACAGAAGTTGTATTGCCCCGCCTGAAAAACGACCTGGTTGATTTATTGGTAGCCGTAGGCAATGGTACCTTAGATAAGAAAGCAATTGAAATAGATAAACGCGCTGCCGCTACCGTAATAGTAGCCAGTGGCGGATATCCTGAAGATTACGAAAAAGGTAAAGAGATTACTGGTTTAGAAGATACCGGAGACGATGCTATCGTGTTTCACGCCGGTACCAAAGCCGATGGCGATAAAATTGTAACCAACGGTGGCCGCGTATTAGCAGTTACCTCGTTCGGTAAAACTATTCAGGATGCCGTGGTATCTTCAAACAAAGCCATAGGCAATATCTACTTCCCCGGCAAATACTACCGTAAGGATATTGGGTATGAGTTTAATTAAAATAGTGCTGCTACTATTTTGCGAGTGAGTTTAATATAGAGCGCATATCTGCAGAGTCGCTGTCGGTATATTTTAGTTTAGATAAATGTATCTGAACAAACAGGTCTTTATCGTACATACAATATGCCTTCATGTTTTTTTGATGCACGCTCAGACCTTCAACTTGTTCAATATTATAATCCCGGTAAAAGAAGGTACTGTCATCCCACGATTTTTTAGAAGTTTCAATACTGGCAGTAGGATTATTGGATAAAAAATAAGCAGCCGGTAGCATGGGGCTGCTCTCTAAGCCAAGATCATCAACCATGGTCTTTTGTTCGTATGCATTTAGTTTGAAAAACAGAACAGAAAACATAATGTCACTTTCAGTCAGTTTATCAGATAGGTTAGAGTAATATACGTCTTCTCCCTTTTTTTCTGCTTTAATAGACCACCCTTCAGGCCCTGTAATTTTTAACTGGATGTGTTTTCTTTTGGGAAATTTGAGAGTGATCGTTTTTAATGTAGGCAATGTAGCAGAGAGGCATAGTATAGCTATTGCCGATAAAATGAGATTGCGGATATTCATGCCTGGAAATTTTTATTTTAAGTCCTATTGGCCTTAGTTTATAATGCCTATAATCTTCAACAGGTTATAAATATTCTTATAGAATGGGCTCCACTTGTTGTTCTTAGCCTGTAGCTCTTCGCGGTTCCAAAAGTGTAGCTCGCTGGCGGGGAAGAGGTAACCAAACGCATAAGCTGTATGGCTTTTATGTCTTCGGCCAATATTCTCTACCGGGTAGCGGTAAGTAGCTTCGCGGCGCTTTACAATCTCTACACCTTGCAGGCGTATAGCCTTCGCTTCATCCAGGTATTTTTGGTTTTGTTTTTTTGCTTCACCGGCACCGGTGCTGTTAAGTTTGCTCTGGCGCATGGCCAGCAGGTAGTTCAAAGTAGCTACCCGGTGCTTCGCACGCAGGCCGGTTATCTCTATACCGTCGCGCACCTCTGCATTCAGCGAGTCTCCGGCCGCTTTGGTCATGCTATAATCCATCACCAGCTTTTGTGTAGCATCATAAAACTTCAGCATTGGTTCAATCGCTTCGCGGCGGATAGAATCCAGCACCTCTGCCGAAGCCTTGTTGCGGATATACTTATATGTCCACCTCGGCCGCGGCTGAAACTGCACCCGGTATGGCTCGGGAAACTCATCGGTAACCGTAGAGGGCGCCATGTATTGTATCAGGTTATCATCCTTCATATACTTCTGCTGCAGGTCCTCTGCCTGCTTAAAAAGTATTTGTGTAGACCGGTCGGTAAATATGGCGTTGGCATATTGCTCCGGGTAATTGACAAGTGCATTGCCATTCTCGCTTTGCTTCCAGCTCCACCGTGCAATGCTCCAGTCAGTCAACCAATACCCCCACTCCCATCCCGAGCTGAAAGTTAAGTGACCGGTTATTCCCAGTGAGTCCATCAGTAGTATATCATCCAGCCTTGCTTTAAGGTAAGGCAGCAGCGCCATCGGCACCGAGTTATCAAACGTTATCCAGTAAGCAGACTCCGGGTAATACCATGTCTCGCGTTTCTGTTGCTCTACCAATAGCAGGTCGAGCATGTGGCGCAGGTTCTCGTTACGGTACACCGGTGCCTGTTTTTCGGCTATGGTGTACCACATCACGGTGTGTATATTCAGCGCCCGGTTCTTGTCAAGTTCTTTTTCGGCCGGTGTCATTTCATATACTTCCTGTTTTTTCTTCTCACCACCTAACTCTGCTTTGGCTTGTACCACGTGCTTGCGGCCCATTAGTTTTACGTGGTATTTGTTGGTCAGCAAATCGGTAACCAGCAGCTGCAGCTCTGTCTTCTTCTTTACATTACCTGACGAGAATTCTGTTTTACTAAACTCCAGGTTCCAGGCATCCCAACCGGCGCTGTTAAGCATGGCCGTGTTCTTCTCTATCTGCTTTTTCTTACTTCCTCCACCGCGATATAGCTGAAAGGTCTTTTGCTGTATCATGTGCATCGATAGGTCTATACCCATTAGTATGCCCCGGCTGTGCCCATAGTCTACCATCTCTTTGGCAAAGGCGGGCCACTTCTTTCGGTTGATGTTCTCCAGCAGGTTAAACTCAAAATAGTTTTGCCCGTTGCGCGCCAGCCAATCCAGGTATTCTTTAATGTCGTGCATGGCATTGGGGTAATCCTCATCCATCAACTGTTCGGTTATTTCCAGCGGGTGCTGTGCGTGTATGTGAAACCCCCGCTTGTGGAACCTTGCTTTCACTTCCCAGTTCATGTTATCGCCCAACGGCCAGGTGCCTATTTGTGGGGTAACACTAGCGCGAGGGTGATAGAACATAAAGCCAAGTTTCTCCTGCAGTAAACCATATAACCCCGCACTTATACCCTCATGCGTTTTTGTTTCCAGTACCATGCTTATGGTTGCACCTTCGCGCTTGCTGGTCCACCGGTAATCTGTTTCGGGGTAGTGCAATACGGGGTAGGATTTTCCTGTTTCAAAGCGGGTAGGCTGTGCCCTTACTGCAGGGTCTACGGTGGGCAGGTTCAATGCTACGTCTGCATCTTTCAGGTTTACCTGCACGGTGCATTTGCAGGCTTCGCTCAATAGTTTTGTTACGTCATCTATCGCTTGCTTGCTAACCGGTGCTGCCAGAGTGGCGGCATCTGCATTTATCGATATAGATTTCAAAACCTGCATCTGCGCACTGGCAATCATGCAACATACGGTTAAAACCAATAGAGTAAAATAGCGTATTGTCATATTGCTTGTTGAGCTTGTTCTTTAAGTATAAGCTCGGCAAACCAAAAACCTTTGGTTTCTCCGGCCTTGTCGCAGTCGTCTGTCTTTAATTCTAAAGGCTTATAAATCTTTTCGCCCACCAGTATATCTACCGGTGTTTTAAATATCGGCCCATCGTAGCAAAATGTGTGAAACTCACCGTTCTCGCCGCATACATCTACATTGGCCGGGAGCGACCGTATAAATTCGGCATCTATTAACCTGCCTACGTGCGATTCATCCAGGCAGGCGTCGTTTATGCAACAGGTAACTGTTTTAAAGCCAAGAAGCAGGAATTCATTTATCAATACACCGGTTTCCTGTTTCCATAAGGGGAACACTGCTTTAAGCCCCACCTTGGCTAAATTATCTTCGCGGTACTGGCGCAGGTCTTCTAAAAATATATCGCCAAAAATAACATGTGTTATGCCTTCTGCTTTTGCCCTCAATAAAGTATTGCCCATGGCATTTTCATACTCCGTGTTGTTGCCCTCGTACACCAACACCTTTAACTGCGGAAGGCCGATAGAGGCTGCCTGAGCATCCAGCAACTCCTCGCGCACGCCGTGCATAGATATGCGGTGGTTATTGCCATTGATGGTAGTAAGCAGATAACTTACCTCATACTCATTTTGCTGCAGCACTTTATACAGGCACAGCGATGAGTCTTTACC
>DATGXP010000078.1:0-10614 GCA_035298845.1 Chitinophagales bacterium | reverse complement strand
CTATACAACTTTCAAAGCTCTCACCCCAGCCCCCATCTGCATTCTGTTTTAATAACAGAAAGACAGCTGCCTTATCCAATGCCTTTTGTATTTCTGTATTCATTGCTGACTGCTGACTGCTGACTGCCGACTGTCCTGTCGTCAACGCCTCTACCGCAAACCACGTCCCATACGTAAAGCACACCGCCCAGCTTCCATACCAACTGCCATCTTCCCGCTGCTGCGAAAGGATGAACTGTATGCCTCGGCCAATAGACTTCTCAATCTCCTCCATCTTGTAGTCGGGGTAGTGCTTCCTGAACTCAGCCAGTGCCTGCACACAGGCCGAGGTGCATTCGGTATAGCTATAGTCTATCATTATGTTGCCAAATATCTCCGATGGGTTCAGCAACTCCACCCAACCCGGTGCACGGGTCAGCTCATACGATGCCCAGCCACCGCCTTTGTTTTGCATAGAGAGCAGCAGGTCGGCCGATTGCTTTAGTCTTTCATCCGCCACTCTATATTTCTGGCCTTCTCCTGGCTCCTGGCTCTGGGTTCTTGGCTCTAGTTTCAATACAGTCTTCAACCCTTCCGCAGTGCAATCGGTTATCGGCCAGCCGTGGTCAGCCGTGCTAAAAGGCCAGCCACCCACCGAGTGGTGCCGGAAGAACTTCTTATGGTCACGCACTTCCTCACGCACCTGGCTGTTGTCTATAAAGTTGAAGGCCTTCTCAACAGTATCGGGAAAGTACTGTTCAAACCCACCCTCTAAAATAGCCTGTGTGGCAAAAGCGGTATCCCATAGCTGCGAACCGTTGTAGCCCTGCATCTTCATGCCATCTTCGGCCACCCACAGGTAGTCCGCCCAGCGGTCTACATGTTTTTTAAATTGCTCCGACTCTTTACCATAGGCATGGTATACGCAGATAGAATTGATAACCTGGTTTACGGGACCTATATCAATATAATTGGTGTGGTCGTCTTCTGCATTGATATACTCCAGGCAAAAGTCGAGCGCCTTTTTGCGCGGCCCCGCCAGGTGGAACTTCTCATATACATTCAGTGCGCCGTTCATAGCCTTAAGCACCCCCGACTGTGGGTAATATAAATCTGCCCCGGCACAGCTGCCACGGGCGGCACTCCAGTTAATCGAGGCGTAGTCCTCTTTATATAACTCGGTTCTTAACTCCTCTACAAGTGGCGTTCGCTTACCCACCACCTTGTGCCCAAAACAATATGCCATGGGCAGGTAAACCATACGCGCATGGCACCAGTACCGCCCCGGGTGAAAGGGCAGCCATTCGGGAAACAACCACATCTCGGGAAACAGTGAGTTATTGCCCTCCCATTCATACACCCCCAAAATGCTCAGATAGAACTTGCCCCACGATGGTATACCTGTAGCCCCGCCGTTGGCCAGTATCCAGTTACGGGCTTTGGTTATGGCAGGTGCATTCTTATCGGCGCCTAACACGCGCAGCGCCACATACTGCAACACAGTGCCAAACATGGTGCTCTTGCCCTCCAGGTGCAGGCCCCAACCACCGTCTTCATTCTGGTGGTTTAAAAAATACTGGCGGATAAGCATTTGATGCGGCAGGGGAAATGGGGTTTCGGTTACATAGCTTGCAATTACCAACCCCGGCAGCAAAAACATGGGCCCGCCATAGTCGCCGGGCCAGTGCCCTTCCTCAGCTTGCAAGTGCTTGTAAAAGTGAATGCCTTTATAAGCCGAGTGGAAAGCCTTTGTCGAAATATTGTCTTTCAAACCATCATGGAAGGGTACGTCCGAAGGGTTTAAAACAGGTAATTCGGCTGTCTTTTGTATCCTGTAAATCCTATCTCCGCTATTAGGGTTCTCCTTTTTATCACACTTAAAAGCCTGCGCCAGGTGCGCTGTTTCTTCGGTGTTTCCATCAAATACCCATCGCTGTCTTCCCGCATCTGTATTGAGTTTCCAGCTATTTCGCACACTATTTATCATCACACTTGGCATGGCTTAAATTTATTGTTGAAAACTAATCCACAAATAAAAGTGAAAAATTCGCTATTGCAAATGCGAATATTTCGCATTTTGTTTACACTTGTACTGCGAATTTTACGCAGCATATGTTTTGGTCACTTTAAAAAAGCAAAATGTTATGGTACTAGACCTTTTAAAATCTGCCAACAAGCCCTCGGAGCTGATGGCCATACTGAAAATCAAATTCGGCGACTATTCTATTAAATCAAACAGCGAGCCATTAGATGTATTGGCCGCCAAACTTAACGACCGCTCCTTTTGCTACGCCGCCCTTAACCAGGTATCGCGTTCCTTTGCGGTAGTTATCCAGCAGCTGCCTTATGAACTCCGCGATCCCGTGTGCGTGTTCTACCTGGTACTGCGTGGACTGGATTCGGTAGAAGATGATATGACTTACGACGAAGAACTGCGCCTACCCCTGCTCCGTAATTTCCATAAAAAGTGCGATGAGAAGGGCTGGAAAATTGAAGGTGTGGGCGACTCTGCCGACTACCGCATTTTGTTGGCCAATTTCGATAAGGTGATAAATGTGCACCAGTCGCTAAAGCCCGAATACCGCGATGTAATAACCAACATTTGCGAAAAAATGGGCAATGGTATGGCCGATTACGCCAGCCGCAAAGTGGTAACTATTAGCGACTACGATGATTACTGCTACTACGTAGCCGGGCTGGTAGGCATTGGTTTGTCAAACCTGTTTTACGCCTCGGGCCTTGAAACACACGAACTGGCGGAGAACTTTGAACTGGCCAACTCGATGGGCTTGTTGCTCCAAAAGACAAACATCTCTCGCGACTACTACGAAGATTTGAACCTGGGCCGCTCTTTCTGGCCAAAGGAAATTTGGGGCAAATACGCCGATAGGCTGGACGAGTTACAAAAGAACCCCTACTCTCCCGAGTCGTTAGCTTGTATTAATGAACTGGTGACTGATGCCCTACAGCATGTGTCTAACTGCATCCTTTACCTGAACATGATACAGGACCCCAATGTGTTTCGCTTTTGCGCCATACCGCAGGTTATGGCTATGGCTACACTGGCTAAAATTTACAACAACCCCGATGTGTTTACCGAAGTGGTAAAAATACGCAAGGGCCTGGCCGCCAAGCTGATGGTAGAAACCAACAGCATGGAAGTAGTAAACAAGGTGATGAATAAATACGTGGAGCAGATTAAGAGCAAACTGAATCCGGATGATCCAAGCTATGTGTTAACCAAGAAACGGTTAAACCGCATTACCGAGTCGCTGGATGATGTAAAGTATAATCGTGTGGAAGTGATGTCGGATAGGGCGATAGAGGAGTCTGTGCTGTTTTAAAAAACCGGAATAGTGGAATGATGGAAATTATATCATTCCATTCTTCCACTATTCTATTATTCCCAATAACAAGAAAGTGAGCCAATCATCTAATACTGTAAATTCCAACTTCGATGTCTGCATTATAGGTGCAGGGGTAGCCGGCGGTGCGCTGGCGGCATACCTGGGCCGCAATGGTGTGCGCGTGGCTGTGGTAGAAAAAAGCCTGCGCGAACAAGACCGCATAGTAGGAGAGTTGCTGCAACCCGGCGGAGTAATGAAACTGCGCGAGATGCAGCTGGAGCATTTGCTGGATGGCTTTGATGCGCAACCGGTAACGGGTTATGCCTTGTTTTTAAACGGGAAGAATTTTAAAGTAAACTACCCTGAAGTAGAGAACGGCCGCGGTTTCCGCAACGGTAAGTTTGTTCAAACTATCCGCAACTATATTCAAACACTGCCATCGGTAACACTAATTGAAGGAAGTGTGTTAGATTTTGCGGAGGAGCATAACACCGTAACGGGTGTACGTTATACCGATGCCACAACTAAAGAAGAGAAACAGATACATGCGGCGCTTACGGTGGTGAGCGATGGTATGTTCTCGGGTTTTCGCGAAAAGCTATCGACAAATGAAAAGAAGATAAGTAGTTATTTCCTGGGCATGCTGTTGCATGACTGTAAGCTGCCCTATGCCAATCACGGTCATGTGGTAATAGCAGAGCCATCGCCATGTTTAGTTTACCCGGTATCGTCTACCGAAACGCGGGTGTTGATAGATTTTCCCGGAAATGAGCCGCCTAAGAAGAGCGAAGAGCTAACGGTATTTTTGCGCGATAAAATAGGCGCACAAATGCCGGAAGAAATCAGGCCATCATTTTTAGCAGCAGTAGGAGAAGGGAAATTTAAAGTAATGCCTAATCACCTTATTCCGGCGAAACCGAAAATAAAAAAGGGTGCGGTGTTGCTGGGCGACTCATTAAATATGCGCCATCCCTTAACCGGTGGGGGTATGACAGTAGCGCTAACCGACGTGCAGGCATTGGGTGAAAAAATAATTGATGTGCTTGCAACAGATAACCAGCAGCAAACAACTCCGCAACGGTTAGACCTTGCCGTACAACAGTTTTACAAAACACGCCATAAGAACAACGCTACTGTAAACATATTGGCCGATGCCCTGTATGGCGTAATGAGTAACGATGATTTGAAGAAAGCCTGTTATGATTACCTGTCCCGCGGTGGTAACTATGCTGCAGAACCTATCTCTATCCTCTCAGCAGTATCGCGCGATGTAACCTTGCTGATGCGCCACTTTTTTGCAGTGGCACTATATGGAGTAAAAAATACGCTTACACCTTTCCCTACTCCCAAAAGAGTGAAGCGCTCATTCCGAATGCTTAAATCAGCTGTCAGAATCATTGCACCATTAATAAATAATGAAAGGCCTAACCGGATTACAAGAACTGCAATTAGTGTAGTGAGGTTTGTGTTTTAGGTTATTTGGCAAACACCCCGCTCCCTTTCAACCTCCTCTTAAAATCCGCATAATCCTTCTTTACAGGGTTGCTCCATAATGCTTCAGACATAGCAACAAGTCTTGGCATAATCTGGTGGTGTAGTTGTTGTTCGGTGCTTATCTTTTCTGTCCATACATTAGCTTGCCCGCCAAGTATCAGGGCTTGTTTTTCTATTGGTAGTGATTCCGGTGTAGGATTAAATTGGTAAACCTTGCGCACGGGCAGATAGGTCATATACCAGGCGCCTTTTTTATCGCTTATCTTTTCAGGGTAATCAAAATAGCAGAAAAAGCGAGGTGTCATTATCACCCTGTTGCCTTGCTTTACTGCTTTTACACCCGCACTCTTATCCATCCAGCTCATTACTATTACGCTATCACTTAAACCACCACGCACAATTTCACCCCAACCAATTGCTGTTTTGTTCTTAGTAGCCAGGTAGTCTTCCATCTTTTTTAAAACATAGTGCTGTAACTCTTCTTCGTTCTTCAACCCTTCTTTTTTTATAAGCGCCTGCGCTACTTCACTTTTCTTCCAGGCAGCTTTGGGTGCTTCATCGCCACCTAAGTGAATATACTTACCAGGGAACAAATCGCACACTTCATCCAGCACATCGCTCATAAACTGAAACGTAAAATCACTGGGGCAATAAATATCAGGAAAGATACCCCAGCGGGTGGGCACAGCTTTAATTTCGTTTGGTGTGCAGCTTAATTCAGGATAAGCGGCAATAGCAGCTGATGAATGGCCGGGCAATTCAATCTCGGGCACTATAGTTACATAGCGCTCGGTAGCATAAGCCACAATTTCGCGTATATCATCTTGTGTATAGTAACCACCATATTTTGTTCCGTCTTTTTCGGTGCGCCAGGCTCCTGCTTCTGTTAGTTTGGGGTACTTCTTTATCTCTATTCTCCAGCCCTGATCATCGGTCAGGTGCCAGTGAAACACATTCATCTTCAGACTGCTCAATAAATCTATGTATTGCTTAATCACTTCTTTAGAGAAGAAATGCCGGCATACATCTATCTCTAATCCACGCCATGCATAGTTTGGGCTGTCGTTAATCTCCATAGCGGGCAACTGGTAAGTTAATACGGAGTTGACAAACAATTGTACAGCTGTTTGACATCCATAATGTAAACCCCTATGGGTATGCGCCTCTATTAGAACGGAATCGGGTGAAACTTTTATATGATAGCTGGCATCTGTAGCTGAGTCCGCTTTAGCCGGCAAAAGTTTCAATACTATGTTTCTGTCGTTCTTACTTACCGGTACGGTAAACCGTTTATTTTTAAACAAAGCATTGGCAAAGTACTGCATAATGAATGTGCTCTCATTATCGGCTTCATTCATCTTTACACCAAGCCCTTTGCTGAAATTGAAAAAGCCCGATTTGATATCTACCTGTGCGGGTTTGGGAATTGCATCCACACTTTGGCAAGTAACCGCTATCGGCCACAATAAGAAGAAGCACCACAACCATCTCATCTCAGAACTTTAATAGCCTTATCGGGGTAATCGGTTATAAGCCCATCTACACCCTGCTGTTTTAGTTTCAGCATTTTATCTTCTTCGTTCACTGTCCACGGTATAATCTTAACCTTTTGTGAGTGGCATTTTTTAATCAGTTTGTCACTAACAAGCGCGTAGTTTGGACTGTAAATGGTAGGTGTAAAACCCAGCCGCTTAATGTTTTTTGCATAGCTATCGGCATTAAAAACGAGCAATGCTGTTGTAGTATTTGCATCCATTTTGTGTACAGCTTCCAATGTGCGCGGGTCGAAGGATTGAATGATGCATTTGTTCAAAATATTCTTCTGCTTTAATACATCATACAACATTTTGGCAAACACATCAGGCGTAGGGTGCTCCACCTCATCACCACCAGGTGTGCTTTTGGTTTCGATATTGTAAAATACCGACGGCAAATGGTTTTGTTTTAAATAACTTTCTACTGAATCAATTACATCGGTTAGCAGCGGCTTAACCGCAAACATCTTTTTTTGCTCAGGAAACTTTGGGTTGCCTTTTCCCCCGCAGTCTATGGTTTTAATAAGGTCGTAATCCATGCGATAAATCATGTATTCCTTTTTGCCTTTAGTATCACCACAGTAGATACAAATGTCGCAGTTAATAGTGGGGTCATGACTTAATACTACCTTGCCATCTTTGGTAATTACCACATCCATCTCTAGTGTGTTTACTCCCAGCTTAATGGCTTCAATAAAGCCGGTAATGGTGTTTTCGGGGTATAGTCCACGTGCACCCCGGTGGCCTTCAATATCAAATATAGCCTGAGAAAAAGCAACGTTGCCTGCCAACGTCAGTAGTAGAATAAGAGCAATACGCATCTTCAAATTTTTACGCAATATAAAAACTATGCTGCTTTTCTTTGGCGTTTAGGCGTATGGGGTGCATTCAAAATAGCATCGATGATATTGGGCAGGTCATCATCAAATTTCATATGCACCGTGTTTGGGTTATTCAGCCAGGTACTAATTTCTGTGGCATTAAGCTCCATACTGGTTGTTACACCCATATCGCTCAATATACGGGCGTTGCTTATTTGCTCGCTTTGCTTTTTAATGGGTATCACGAACAATTTTTTGCCCAGATACAGCGCCTCTGAAATGGTTTGAAAACCGCCTGCTGTAATTACACCGGAACAGTTAGCAATATCCTGTATAAAGGTCTCATTGTTCAGCGGCTTTACTTCACAGTTTTGATAAGTAAAAGAGTGCGTTGCCTCTTTGGAGTAAATAACAAATTTCCGGTTTGTAAAACTGTCCTGAGTAAAGCAATTTATTAACTCCGTATCGCTGAATGAGTTTAGGTACACGAGTGTAAAGTTTTTATCTGCCGGTACCACATCACGTATCTCGCTACGGATGATAGGGTAGTATATAAAGTCATCGAATTTTTGAAAGTGCATCGCAATTTTGTTCTTGGTAGGGCACATCATTTTCGCTATCATATTGGTAATTCGGCGGCCCTTTGTTTTCGGAAACTTTTTTGAGCTCATAGAGTACATGTTACCTATACCCACGCGCTTAACGCCGGCAATTTTTGCACCCCACAACGTAATAGGTTCAAAATCGGAAATCACAAGATCATATTCTCTGAATGGCACTTTCCACAGCGCAACGGCTATAGATAAAAAGCCGGCTTTGCCTATAGATTTAAGCACTGATATTTTACCCTTTTTACCATAATAAAAACTAAGGCCCTTATACTCATAATTCACTTCGAAGGGCAAGCCCATTTTGGCCTTACCACCGCTTATAAGCACATCGAGCTGTGTTACATCAGGGTGTTGTTTAAGCAGTTTGTAAATTTCGGTAGAGCGGCTAATGTGGCCGTTACCGGTCGCCTGAATTCCAAAAAGGATTTTCATGAGAGGGTTTGTTTTAGATTAAACGAAGCAGAGGCGGGTACTATTTCGTAACAGGCAGGCAGTTGATGTGAGGAGACAGTTTTACGGCCTCTTCCGTATAAAAGAGGCGCTGAAGCGTTATGCTTTTTAGTTTTCAGGCAAGGCGTATTTCGTTAGAAAATGCTGTTTTTCCGTTAATAGCGCCACGATGCTTATCAAATGCCTTTTGCATATCAATAATGTCGGGTGACAGTTTGCGGATTATGGCCTCCTCCTCTCTTTCTGTTTCAAATTGCAGGTCTTTGAAGTAAACAAGCCGCCAATCGGTAGTATACTCCAGGCAGCTAAGGTTCTCTATCCAGTCGCCGGAGTTTAGGTATTGCACCGAGCCTTTGGCACCTACATACTTTTTCATTACCGGTTCGTGTATGTGTCCGCATATTACATGCGAGTATTCATTTTCTATGGCTATTTCGGCAGCGGTTTTTTCAAAGTTGCCTATATGCTTCACGGCAGCCTTTACACTGTTCTTTACCTTTTTTGAGAGGGATATTTTTTCGCGGCCAAACTTTTCTAATACCAGGTTTACAAATCTGTTCAGCAATATCAGCATATCGTAACCGCTACCGCCAATTTTAGCCAACCACTTGCTGTGGCGCATGGTTACGTCAAATATATCGCCGTGAAAAAACCAATGCCTTTCGCCATTAATATCCAATACAAGCTTATCTTTAAGGTGCAGGTTATCCAGGCTAAAGCCGCTGAATTTGCGAAGCAGTTCGTCGTGATTACCGGTAAGGTAATACACTTGCGTGCCGTGCATCATCATTTTTATTACACGTTGTATTACACGCCAGTGCGAATCGGGAAAGTAAAATTTAGAAAGCTGCCAGATATCGATAAAGTCGCCATTGATGATGAGTATTTCGGGATCTATGCTTTTCAGGTAAGTATTCAGCTCTTCGGCATGACAACCATAGGTGCCCAAATGAACATCTGATATTACGGACACTTTAAGTTTGCGCTTTTCCATGATTTTCGCTTTCTACAAATGTATGGTGCCAGTATCATGCACATGTTCTCATTCGGTTAACCTTCAGTCAATGTTCTGTTTCGAAATTGTGAATGATGCAAAAAGGGTGTGGTGTTTTGTGGAGTTTGCACATTTTACATTAGCACGTTGCAAAATGAGTTTACATACACATAACATTTGGTTGCAATAAAAAAGGCGGACCGTTACCGGCCCGCCTTGGGGTTTAATAGTTAAACTACTTATTTATTGTTTTGATATTCTCTTAGTGCTGAAAGCGTTTCCGTTGTGTATTTCTACTACATAAACACCTTGTGTAAAGTTAGCTATATCAAATACTTTGTAGTAAGCGCCCGATACGTTGTATTGCTCATCGTTTGCAACCAGTTTGCCGGTTACATCAAGTATGCGCACAGTTAAGTTGCTTTGTATAGAAGATACAGTAACGGTAAGCAGGTTTGTCGCCGGGTTAGGAAAACAATTAACTGTATTTTCTTCTGTTTGTGCTATGTCCAGGCACTGGTCAACGGTAAATGTTTGAGTTGCTGTTGCCGAACAGGTATTTACATCTGTATATGTATAGGTAATAGTTTGTGTGCCTGCGGAAGGGTCGAATACACCACCGGTTACGCCTGTACCGCTATATATACCGCCTGCGGGCGCACCACCGCTTAATGTAACATCGGCGGCACCAACACATACCGTGATAAAGCTACCTAGCGTAACGGTTGGTATTGTATTTATAGTAACATCTACCTCATCTGTAGCAGTACAAGAGTTAGCATCTGTAACAGTTACCGAGTAAGTTCCTGTTGCAGTTACAGCTAAAGTCTGGTTAGCGCTGTTATCGCTCCACTCAAAATCTGCACCTGCGTTTGCTGCATCCAGTGTAGCTGATCCACCGCACTGTGTAATATCATTACCCAAATCTACGGTAGGAATAGTATTGATAGTAATATCTACTTCGTCAGTAGCCGTACAGGTATTAGCATCGGTAACAGTTACGGAGTAAGTTCCTGTTGCAGTTACAGCTAAAGTCTGGTTGTTGCTGTTATCGCTCCATTCAAAATCTGCACCTGCATTGGCAGCATCCAGTGTAGCTGATCCACCGCACTGTGTAATATCATTACCCAAATCTACGGTTGGTATGGTATTGATAGTAACATCTACTTCGTCAGTAGCCGTACAGGTATTAGCATCTGTAACAGTTACAGCGTAAGTTCCTGTTGCAGTTACAGCTAAAGTTTGGTTAGTGCTGTTATCGCTCCACTCAAAATCCGCACCTGCGTTTGCAGCATCCAGTGTAGCTGTACCACCGCACTGTGTTACATCGTTACCTAAGTCTACAGTAGGGATGGTATTGATGGTAACATCTACCGCATCAGT
>DATGXP010000077.1:0-2554 GCA_035298845.1 Chitinophagales bacterium | reverse complement strand
AATATTAAAATCGCCGCCCCCGGTAAACTTGCCATCCTTTACCCCTACACCGTTCATTTTAAAAGTGCCGTTGCGGCCAAACAGACTGCGGTTTTTGTAGCCAATCTCTGCACCAAACGAATTTTTTTTGATACCGGCACGTGAGTCTACCGCCAGTGCGTAGCCTATGCCACCGGTTATGGTTTGGTTTTCTTCTACATCTTTTTCGAAACCTAAACTTGCCGATGTATTTACGGTAGCGCCCTTCTGGCTATTAGATGCCATGCCTACACTTAAACTGCCATCGCTTTTAAAACCACCGCTGTTGCTGCCTTTAAGTTTTAAACCGGTTGAAAGCCCGGCGCTCCAGCCTTCGTAGGTGCTATACTCCAGTTCAAACTTACTGCTTGAGCCAATACTGCCTTCGGCACCCGATTCGGCTGCCTCGCCGGCGCCTTCGGCGGCATCGCTTACTTCGGCACCGGTAAACTCTATATCAAAGGCGGCACCAAAACTGGTGCTTTCTTTAGGCTTAGCCGATTTAGTAACCTGTATAGCATCGCCGCACAAATCATCGGGCAGTCCACGCACTTCGCGGGCTATGCTGCCGGTGTTAAGGTTCCAGCCCAGGCCTACCATGCTTGCTTCGGCTTCCATACCAATGTTGCTGCTGTAGCTTAGCGTAAGCGGGTACCCGCCTATATCCAGTAGTGGTACCTGGTAATTAAAATCGCCGGTAAACAGGTTTACCATTTCAGTTTCGCCGGCCGGCGAAAACTGCTGCACCTCCGGCGCCGATGGCCCACCGGTAAGCGCATAGCTGTTAAGCGGTAAAAATACCGGTATAAATTGCAGCCAGGCCAACAGCATGGCAATAGGTTTTTTGTATGCTCTTATTTTTTTCATGTGGCTATGGCTTTACTTTAAAGCGGAGCTTTTTAATAGCGCCGTTCATATCTACAATTTGCAGTTCGTATAGCTCGTTTGTTTTAAGCTGGTTATACTCGTTAAGCGGTGCGCTGAAATAATTATTGCCGTAGGCCACATCCAGCCTTTTGCTAAACACCATGGTGCCCTTAGTATCTAAAATGCGCATGCCTACCGCCGGTGTGTTGCTGCTATGCACATATAAAAAGCTAAGCAGGTTACGGTCAAGCGTAGAGAAACTGTTTTTTAATTCACCGGATGTTACCAGGTAAGGCACACCGGGTTTGGCCGTATTTTTTACTTCCTCTTTTTTCTTAGTGCTGTCGGTAGTAATAAGCAGGCCGGGATTACAGAAAATGAAGCTCCATACCTCGCTGGCAGCAACTGTTTGATTGTTTACCTCGGCAGAAACCCTCCAGGCGTAGCGCTGCCCTGCGCGAAAGTTGCGCGCATTAATACCGTATTGAACAATGGGTGTGGCAATACCCTTTTTTTCGTAAAAGGCCGGGTTGGTTTGCACAGCACTGAACACGGTTTGCATGTACTGCACCTCGTATATAGAGAGGGTGTAAGTAAAGTTTTGTCCGTTGTTTGGCACCGGTGGCAGCCAGCTAAAAAACGGATACTTATCGCAAATGGTATCGTTGTTTTCGGGCAGTATGGGTATGGGTGGTGTAAAATGGTCTACCGTAAAACTAAAACAGCTGGTGCCCAGTTCCGATGAATCGGCCTGCAGGTAAGCAGTGATACAAATTTCGTAATCGCCGGCAGGCAGGCCGTTGGTTTGTACGGCATACTGGCGCAGCGATTGGTCTTCGTATAAAGTATTGAAAGGTTGCAGGCCTACATAGTATTGCGTGCTAAAGGTGGTTGAGCCCGGCGGAATATCTCTGTCCAGCGAACGGGTTTCGTACACCTTGCCCTTTTGCGCCTCTGTAGCCAGTCCGTAAAAGAAAACCCTTAAGGTTTGATTGGTAGTGTTGTTAACCACTACCTTCCATTCATCGCGGCGGCTATAGGTATACTCGCTACCGGGTATAATGGTAATTTGTATTTGCTGCGCACTTAAGCCCAGGCCCAAAACCATCATTATTGCTGCAAGGTGTATTTTAAAATTTCTCATACAAATAGTTGTTGTTTTAAGCAACACAATGAAAGAACGTTACCAGCCCGGGTATTGGCTTATAAAACAATAACCGGCGACACAATGGCACCAGGCTGTTTTTTTACATCTGCATTTTTAACGGGGTATTTGCCGCAGGCAGACAGAAAAACCGTCATTATCATAGCTGTAATAAATGCGGCAAGCACCTTGTATAATTTATGGTGGGTGATTATCATAGGTTTGAAATTTTACCTTACAAAGTAGCATCTGCTTGCTGCAGCAGACAAATTGAAATTTCGGCTTTTGTGATAAAAACCTATTTTGCAGTATACGCTACCCACACATGTATGAAACAGAGTAAACTATTCTCACTTATAAAACAGCTGCCGGATAAGGACGCGCGAACAATGGCCGATGCTATTGAAACGCACAAGCGCGATAGCCTTAAAAAACTGTTTTCCGTGTTAAGTACGGCGCGCAGGGCTGATGAGCCGGAAGCAGCCGATGTGTTTAAAACTGTTTTTAAGAAAAAGTACACCAAGG
>DATGXP010000076.1:0-2052 GCA_035298845.1 Chitinophagales bacterium | reverse complement strand
CTTTATCTCCGGGGCACCAATTGGCGCGGGGAAAAATCCAGGTGCCACCCTGGGGTGCTACCGGGTTTACGTCGCAATCATCTTTCCAGAAAAGTTTGCTGTGTACAAGCACACTATTCACCTTAAGATAAAAACTATGCGGGTCGAACTCTCCCTGGTTTCCGTGGCCGGTAATAATAACTGCCAGCTTTGCCGAAGTTACGTTAGGCCCAATAGCCAAAGACTTTCCTGTCAACTGGTTCTCGAAATCGGTAGAGTTGCCATACCCATAATATGAATGATACACCTCGCGCACGTTTTCTACCGTGCGGGTGGGTGGGCCTTCTATAAATATGTATTCAACTTTGGCGCGAAAGGCATCGCTCCAGCCGTCGTAGTGCACACGCACCAATACCGAATCTTTAAACATGGATGCGTAATCGGTTACGTCATATATATATGGATGTGTCCAACTGCTATCAAATCCGTGGGCCTGGTTACTTGGCCAGTTCCAATCCATATAATTACCGTAAGGTGTAATCAGGCGGCCCAACTCGGTAAAGTTTACATGGTCGGTATAGCTCCAGGTAGTATCATGGGCCATAGTATCTATGGCAACAATGGAAGAATCGAGCGTTCCACTCTTTTTTCCCAGCTCGGTATTAACGGTATAATCCCAATGCGAGCAGGCAGGCGTACCGCAACCTAAGGTAAAACGCATAATTATCTTCTGGTAGGTAACATTGGTATTGGCAAACACTACCCATTCATCATCATTGCTTGGCGGGCCCGCCAGGTTAGATGCATGGTGAGCGACTATAATGGTAGTATCGCCGGTAGCGGCAAAAGATACCAGCGATAAAAAGAAGGCAAAAGCAAAAAGAGTAAGGTGTTTTATCATCAGAGTAAATGTTATGTGGTAAAAGTAGGGAAATAAAAACAGCTGAAAGCGAAGAAATAAATGCCGGTAAACCGCTGTAACAAGATGGGCCAGCTGTAACACAATTTGAGCGTTGTAACAAAGGCCTTAAAATGCCCTTATTTCACTGTAACAAGAGTGAATTACCTGTAACCTTTTAGTGATTGCCCCCGTATAATTATATATGTGGCGCAACGCACAGCGAACCACAGAGATAACAAAAAATGTTCTTTATTAAGTGCGAAAAAGGGAAATAAAAAAAGCCCCGAAGGGCTTTTAGAAAGACAAAAAAATAGAGTAAAAAAGATTAGCGGATTAAGGTAACAGTACCTTTAGTTTCAAATTTTTTACCATCCAGTAATGTAGCAGTAACCTGGTATACAAACACGTTTGTATTTTGAATTTCGCCCTTGTAAGTACCATCCCAGCCATTAAACTGATTGTTAGACTGGAAAACTAACTCTCCCCAACGGTTGAATACTTTCATATCCACGTTATTAATCCCTTTTCCGAACACCATAAACACATCATTGTTGCCATCACCGTTCGGTGTAAATGCATTAGGCACAAATGGTTTAGGATCTCCCACAACATTAATTTTAGCAGTAGCTTCTATTGTGCAACGTCCGTTGTATGTAACTGTCAATGTATAATCATTCGACTGATCATACGAGTTCACAACCGGGTTTGCACAGTCTGTGCAGCTCAATCCTGCATTTGGCGACCAGCTGTATACTACAGAATCTGACATAGCAAAGGCAGATAAGGTCGTGTTCAACTGTATGCTTCCTCCCATTTCGATAGTAGTATCTCCAGGTATAATCTCAAGTGTTGCAGCTTCAGGCGCAGTTATCATTATGGTAGTATCAGTAGCGCAGCCATTGTTATTTACAATGTGCAGTGTATGTGCACCAGCAGCTACATTGTAAAACTCGTTCAATTGCTGGTTGCCACCGTTATCCAGTGCATACAGGTATGGCTGGTTAAGGATAGAAACCGGTGTAACTATGATAGAACCGTCTGTACTTGCAGGGCAAGATACCGGAGTGGTAGCAATCTGTATTTCATCTGCCGGAGGCTGTGGCAGGTTGATGTTAGCAACCTTAACACAGTTATTGGCATCGCTTACGCTTATTACATAGTCGCCGGCTACC
>DATGXP010000075.1:0-2531 GCA_035298845.1 Chitinophagales bacterium | reverse complement strand
TTTATCCAGCATATTTTTATACTGGTGGGCCAGGTATAGCTTATTAAAATAACCCTGCAGAGTAGCTACCAGCATTACCAGCGGCCCGTTTTTAGGATTACTTACAAAGTAGTTTACAATTTTATAAACTTTGGTTTTGTCCTTATTGCCAAGGGCGTTGTTCAATTCAAAGGGATTAAACTCTTTGCTGATGCCTACACCGGTTTCAATATCATCCAGCGTAATTGTAGAGCCTGCAGGCTTGTTGATAATTAGCTTCTCTAGTTCGTTAGCCACCTTACTAAGATCTGTGCCGGTATACTCTACCAGCAGGTCAGCGGCTTGTTCTTCAATCTTGTACTTTTTGGCGCTCAGCCAGCTTTTTGCCCAGGGCGCAATGCCACTTTCATATAGTGGTTTACTTTCAAAATATACCGCCACCTTCTTCATCTCTTTACCAAACGACTTACGCCCATCGGGTGTGCCGTGTTTCCACACAAAAACAAGAATGGTGCTCTTAACAGGGTTCTTCAGATAGCGCAGGTATTGTTCTTCTTCATCGGCCTTCATACTCAGTGCCTGCGCCTCTTTAATAATCACCAGCTGGCGCTCGGCCATCATAGGTAGTCGTCCGCAGGTTTCCATTATCTGCCGGGCCGATAGGTCTTTACCATACACTATTGTTTGGTTAAAAGCCTTCTCCATATCATTCAGCGCATTGGCCTCAATTGCATCAGCCAGTGCATCGATAAAATAAGCCTCCTCGCCACAGAAGAAATAAACAGGGGCAAATTTCTTAGCCTTTATAGAAGATAAAATTGAATCGTATGTTTCAGCAGCCATGTTTAGTTTCAGTATTAAAAGCGAAGGTGCTTTACAGTAAGTCCTTCGTTTATCAATTGTTTTAGCGAGTCTATACCAATTTTCACGTGTTGGGTTACATACTCCTTGGTTACCTTAATATCGCTCAGCTCGGTTTTTACGCCCTGTGGCACCATGGGTTGGTCGCTTACCAACAACAACGCACCGGCCGGTATGCCATTTTTAAAAGCAGTGATAAAAATGGTGGCAGTCTCCATATCAATAGCCATAACGCGTATCTCGCGCAGGTACTCTTTAAACTTCTCGTCCCACTCCCACACGCGGCGGTTGGTGGTATATACGGTACCTGTCCAATAATCCTGCTGGTAATCGCGGATGGTGGTAGATATAGCCTTTTGCAAAGCAAATGAGGGAAGGGCCGGCACCTCTTTAGGAAAGTAATCATCTGATGTTCCTTCACCCCTAACCGCAGCTATCGGTAATATAAAATCGCCTACGTTGTTCTTCTTTTTCAAGCCACCGCACTTACCTAAAAACAAAACCGCCTTTGGTTCAATAGCCGAAAGCAGGTCCATCATCGTAGCCGCATTGGGGCTACCCATACCAAAGCTGATAATGGTGATACCATCCGCAGAGGCGTTCATCATAGGGCGGTCCACTCCTACTATGGGCACATTGTGCCACTCGGCAAACATCTGCACGTAGTTATCAAAATTGGTAAGCAGTATATACTTATCGAAATCCTTTAGCTCGCGGCCCGTGTAGCGGGGCAGCCAGTTATTCACAATATCTTCTTTCGTCTTCATGGGTATAAATTACTTTCGGGCAAAATTAAGAAAGCAGGTTTTACCAATGGCACTTTATTAACACTACCGTGCAAAGCCGTTAAACCAATAATCTAACAATGACAGAAGTAGTTTTTGGCACCTATAATTTCAGAACAGAAGACCGCGAGGGTGGGCAGTTCATATTTGATGAGGTGCGCCGCAAGTTTGTGGCCCTTACCCCCGAAGAATGGGTGCGCCAGCACATTCTTCACTATCTTATTCACGATAAGAAGTTTCCTAAAAGCCTGATAGCTGTTGAGCGGGGCATAGAATTGAACGGACTGCAGAAGCGATTTGATGTAGTGGTATTTGCCAACGATGGGCTGCCCAAAATGATAATTGAATGCAAAGCTCCCGAAGAGTTACTGAACGATAAGGTGTTTGAACAAATAGCCCGTTACAACCTGTCGCTTAGAGTAGATTACCTGTGGGTGACTAATGGCACTAACAACTTTTGCTGTAAGCTGAAGGATGGCATTGAGTTGCTGGAGCATGTGCCATCGGTCGAGATGCTGGCGGGTAAATAGAAAGCCTTGTTCCCGATTACAACTACTTTAGGTGGTTACCAAAAAAGTGACATTATAATCAGCCAGACTTTGCTTTATTTTATTAACCGTCGAGATATGTTCAACATCGAATAATTCAATATCGCCTTTACCATCCTTTAGTATGACTGTAAAACTACCAGTAGGCTCTGGTGGGTTATTATCCTGACAAAATTCAATTACCGGACTTTTACCAGCAAGAAACTGGGTGTCTGTAGCTTGAGTTCTAAATCCAACAAAAGAGCGGTATGTGCTATATAACCCTGCTTTATAATCGATCACCCATACCCTATAAACAAAAGGCAAGACAGGAACAGTAATTAAACCTAACAGCGCAAGAGCTTTGATAGTGGGCTCT
>DATGXP010000074.1:0-2304 GCA_035298845.1 Chitinophagales bacterium | reverse complement strand
TGCAAAGCAGGACCCCGAGGCTATGGGCTACGGAGCGCGCGCTCGTTAAACCTACGCAGGGTCCGCCTGGCTAAACCCTGGCTCCGAGACCCCGCGTGGACACAAGGCTTGTTGGTGACGCTACTCTGTTTATTTTTATATGGAAGCTATAACTCCAACAAGGGCGGAAAAAGATGCTCCAGATAAATGATGCTTGAATGAAAATAAATTATCTACTACTATTACTTTTTAGTTCAAATTTTTTGTCTGAGAATTTGTTTTGCCAAAAGAGTTCTTTTTCGGGAGTAATTAAGTATAAAGTGTTTGCTTATCGCTGTACTGATGACGGGAAAAGTATCAGTAATAAAAAACCTGCAAAGGGATATTATACGCTATACATAGACTCTCCAAAATTAAGAGCGGAATTAATGCTAAATGTTTTGAATGAGAATGATGTTTGTATAGCCGATGTTAGTAATGATAGTGTATTAACCCTTGATAAAAAAAACAAAAAAGCCATTGTCCACGGGCGGGGATATAACTTTGAAGGAAGCTGGATAGAAATGGATGATGATACCAGCATTTTAGGATATAAATGTTATAAAGTGAAATTATGTAACACAGAAGGCGAAGGTTGTTATTATGAATGGTTAACGAATGAAATTCAATCAATTAAACCTGGTGAGGAGCATCAAATGGGCTGGACTTCATATTGGCTAAAGGATTATATCACTGGTTTCCCCATGAGGATTGAAGCAGTAGTGCCAGGCCGGGTTAAACGAGATAAGGATAGATCTTTAAATACAAAAGGAATTTTCTATCAACTGCAATGTGAGGTAGTTGAAATACTAACGATAAAGCCTAATCCTTCTTTGTTTCTTATTCCTTCCAGCTATCAGATAATGTACTAGGTAGTTTGCGTATGTTAGGCAAAGCATGCAACGCATTGATGTTGCCCCCCTCGAAAAAGACAAAGGCCGGATGGTATTATACCATCCGGCCTTATTGTTTTATAGTAAACGTATTACTTAAGCGGTTCTACGGTTATTGTTGTTCTTATCGGTAGCGCCCCACTTAGAAGAACAGTGTGCTCAATTCACTTTTTTATGCATCAAATTGCTTATCCATAAATCCCCCAATGAGGTTATAGCAAACGCATTGGTTTACCCGTTCAACTAACATGTAAACCAATTAACCATGCGTAAACATATTACAACCATTCTATTTTTAGTTTTATTAAGTGTTACCAGCTGCCTTTATGCCGCATCGGCACCACGGGCAAAAGCCGATGGCATAAATCGTACGTATTACTACACGGCTGCGCTATACGGCAATATTAAAGTTGATAGCATTGCAGTGCATAAGGCCGAGCATGAATTGCAGGCCTTTAGCAATGGGCAACTGGTAAAAATATACCGTGTATGCCTGGGCCAAAACCCTGTAGGCCCCAAACAAGTTAACGGCGACAAAAAAACGCCCGAAGGCCTATACCGTATTAGTTACCGCAATGCGGGCAGCCTGTATCATAAAAGCCTGGCTATAAGCTACCCCAACAAGCAAGATGTTGAGCGGGCAAAAAAAATGGGCGAATCGGCTGGCGGAGATGTAATGATACACGGCCTGCCTAACTTTGATGCCGAAGCAGGCCCCGATAAGTACACCAATGACTGGACCTGGGGTTGCATTGCCCTGCGCAACCACGAAATTGACGAGCTGTTTGAGCGCGTTAAGCCCGGTACGCCTATACTTATTATGCCTTAGTCTAAAAAATACGAAGGGCCGCAATGGACGTAGCCTGCGCCGAAATGAGTATAAAACAAAATGCCAGGCTGTACAGCCTGGCATTTTGTTTTGTTTCAACGTGCTTTGTTACGCTGTCCTTCTGTTGTCTTTGTTTTTATCGGTGGCTCCTTTTATCAAAAAGCCTACAATCAATCCCAGTATAAAGCCCCCGAATCCCAAAAGACCCGAATAAATGCCTATGCGCTCAGGGCAGGCCTCCGTAATTTCCTGATCGGTTACAGTAGTGCCATCGGTCTGCGTTTGGTTTTCTACCACCGGTGCATCGGTAGCTACTGTGGTATTATCGCCGCCACCACTGCCATTTCCATTAGTGGTATTTTGTCCATTGCGTGCATTACCATTCTTATCATCGTCTTCTTTTATAGGTATAGTTTCTACATGGGCGTGGTCTTCGGGCTTATCTTTATAAACCGATTTTACGCTGTCTTGCGGGCGCCTTTCGCTGCCCATATATTGTGCGTTGCTATTGCCTTGTGCGTTCAGGGCCGTTGCTGCTGTCAGCAGCAAGCCTATTATCATTAC
>DATGXP010000073.1:0-2104 GCA_035298845.1 Chitinophagales bacterium | reverse complement strand
AAGCATTCAACATAGATGTGATTTTTGCAGACTTTAAAAACCTGGAAGAGCTTAACGCAATATTAAAGGCAGAGAAAAAGATAAAACTGATTTATACCGAAACGCCATCCAACCCAACACTTAACTGCTACGACCTCAAGGCCTTGGTAGCGTTGGGTAAAAAGCATGGCGCTAAGGTGGCCGTTGACAATACATTTGCCTCGCCTTACCTGCAGCAGCCTTTTAAATTTGGAGTTGACTTTATCATGCACTCATCTACCAAATACCTGAACGGACATGGCACCGGCTTAAGCGGTTTTTTAATTGGTACTGATGTAGAGTTTATGCAAAAACAGGTTTGGAAGATGCGCAAGCTAAACGGCAGCATTTGCGCACCCTTTGATGCCTGGCTGCTGAACGTAGGGATGAAAACACTAAGCCTGCGTATGGAGCAACACTGCGCTAATGCACTGGCAGTAGCTAAGTTTTTGCAGAACCATCCGGCTATTAGTAAGGTAAACTACCTGGGATTAAAAGAACATACCGACCACACCTTGGCTAAGCGCCAGATGAAAAACTTTGGCGGTGTGTTATCCTTCGAATTAAAGCAAGGATATAAAGCGGGAGAAAAACTGATGAAGAAAATACAGTTTTGCAAACTAACAGCATCGCTTGGCACGATAGATACCCTGATACAGCACCCGGCTAGTATGAGCCACTCCTTTGTACCCAAAGAGCAGCGCGAAGAATATGGTATTACCGATGGCCTGGTGCGTCTGAGTGTAGGCATAGAGGATGTGCAGGATGTAATTAATGATTTGAAACAAGCCCTGAATTAATGAGCCACAAAATTGGAATTGCCATACATGGTGGAGCCGGTACTATACTTCGCTCAGCCCTTACACCCGAAAAAGAAAAAGCCTATACCAGTGCCTTGCAGGAGGCACTTAATGCCGGCTATGCTGTATTAGAAAAAGGCGGCAGCGCTTTAGATGTAGTGGAAACCGCTGTGCGCACCCTGGAGGATTGCCCCTTGTTTAATGCCGGTAAAGGAGCTGTGTTTAATAACAAGGGCAACCATGAAATGGACGCCAGCATAATGAGCGGTGCTGGCCTGAGCGCCGGTGCAGTAAGCCTTATAAAGAATGTAAAGAATCCGGTGGCACTAGCACGGGCGGTAATGGAAAAAAGTGAACACGTTTACCTGTGTGGTGAAGGGGCTGAAGAATTTGCACGCCAACAAAATCTAAAATTTGAGGATGATGCTTATTTCCGTGATGAGTTCAGATACGAGCAGTGGGTTAAAGCGCAGGAAGAAGATGGTACTTTTCTGGACCATAACGTAACTACCGGCGATAAGAAATTTGGAACAGTAGGGGCAGTAGCGCTAGACTTAAACGGCAACCTGGCCGCTGCTACCAGCACCGGTGGCATGACGAATAAAAAATTTGGCCGCATTGGCGATTCGCCGATAATAGGTGCAGGCACTTATGCCAACAATAATACATGTGCTATAAGCTGCACCGGGCATGGTGAGTTGTTTATACGCTCTGTAGTAGCTTATGATATATCGGCATTGATGGAGTATAAAGGCCTTAGCCTGCAACAAGCCTGCGAAGAAGTGGTAATGAAAAAGCTTGTAGCCATTAATGGCGAAGGGGGGCTGATTGCTATTGATAAGTACGGAAATATAGAACTACCGTTTAACTCTGCGGGTATGTACCGGGCCATGAAAAGCAATTCGGGTAAGGAACTTGTAGCTATTTACAAATAGAGAGAACACTCAAAAAAACACCTTATGAGTACGATATTTTATATATATTATTTACCTATAATCAACTGATTATCACTTCCAAAAAGCACGTTTACAAAAAGCGCGCCAATTGATTTAGGCCTGTTTTTGAGGAAATGTTTCTACAATTTTTGATTCGTAGCATTTTTTCTTTTGCCAAAATTCTGTATTTAGAAAATGTTGCTTTTGCTTTGATAATAAGGAAGTGATTGTATACTGTTTCGAACCCACCGGCGCAGACATTTGCATTTCCCTTAACTAACATCAAAACAAGGTCAGCGCATGGGTACAAAGAAACACACCAATGGAACAAATGGTAACGGAGCCCGCCAT
>DATGXP010000072.1:0-9952 GCA_035298845.1 Chitinophagales bacterium | reverse complement strand
TTAAAGCCGCCTCTTATGCAGGCACATCCTCTACCGGCGAAGTGGCAACCATTATTGGCTTAAGCCATGAAGTAGAAGGGCGCCACATCATCATTATAGAAGACATAGTAGACACCGGTAACACACTGGCAAAAATATTACCCCTGTTTTTGCAACAGAACCCCGCATCGTTGAAAATTGCCTCGCTGCTGATGAAACCACTGGCACTTAAACATGACCTGAAAGTGGACTATGTAGGTATGGAAATACCGAACGAGTTTATTGTAGGCTACGGGCTGGATTACGATGGCCTTGGCCGCAACCTGCGCGATATATACCAGGTGGTAGATGAGCCCAACCCCTAAATCCCCAAAGGGGACTTAAAGACAATTGAAAAAGAACATCATCATAATAGGCGGAGGTGCAGCAGGTTTTTTTGCCGCTATCAACTGCGCCGAAAAGAATCCGGGCTATAGTATCACTATCCTCGAACGCTCGCCCACACTTTTACATAAGGTAAAAATAAGCGGCGGCGGCCGTTGCAATGTTACACATGCCTGCTTTGAACCTAAAGACCTCGTAAAATTTTATCCCCGTGGCGAGAAACAATTACTGGGCCCTTTCAACCGGTTCAACCCTTCTAATACTATTGATTGGTTTGCACAGCGCGGAGTAAAAATTAAGCGCGAGGCCGATGGCCGTATGTTCCCCGTTACCGATAACTCGCAAACAATTATTGATTGTTTTATGGATGAGTCGAACCGGTTAGGCGTAAAAATAAAACTACGTTGCGGTGCCGATAACATAGAACCACTAAATGGAAAATGGGTAGTAACTACTAACGCTAATCAAGTGCTGCAAGCAGATGCAGTAATAATCACAGCCGGTTCATCGCACGGTGTGTGGGATACACTAAAGCAGCTTGGCCACACTATAGTACCACCGGTGCCATCGCTGTTTACCTTCAACATAAAAGATGAGCGCATAAAAGGGTTAGAGGGCCTCTCTGTTCCACAAGCGCAGGTTACAGCCGTTGGCATTCCTAAGTTAACTGCTACCGGTCCGCTACTAATTACACACTGGGGCATGAGTGGCCCTGCTATACTACGCTTAAGCGCCTGGGGTGCACGTGCCTTATCTGCGGTTAATCATCAGTTTGAAATAGAAGTAAACTGGATAAGCAAAGACATTAACGTAGTAAAGGAGGCATTGAAAAGTATGAAGCAGGCACATCCTAAAAAAGGGGTGGTTACCACAGCTATGTTTGATATACCCAAACGCCTGTGGGAGCGCCTGGTGATGGTAATACCGCAGGCCGAAAAGCGCAACTTCGCTGATATTTCGAACAAGGACATAGACGCGCTGAGTGTGGAAATTGCGAAAGCACGCTACAAAGTGAGCGGAAAATCGACAAATAAGGACGAATTTGTAACCAGCGGAGGGGTAGATTTGGCTGAAATTGACTTCCGAACCATGGAAAGCAAGATTTGCCCGGGCCTTTTTTTTGCCGGCGAAGTGCTTGACATTGACGCCATTACCGGCGGATTTAACTTTCAGGCGGCCTGGAGCACTGCCTACATAGCATCACAGACTATTTGACAGGCGTGGATAACGATAAAGGCATGCTTATTGCATAACCTACCTTTGCGTTAACCAAAACAACTATTATCAAAAAGTACATACAAGCCGGAATAATCTCTCTCGTTTTCCCTTTTGCTGCCCAGGCGCAACTAAAGGATAGCATTTACACCTATATAAAATCGTGCGGTATTAAGCACCCCGAAGTAGTGATGCAACAGGTACTGCTGGAGACCGGCCACCTGGGTGCCGATTACCTGATGGACCGCAACAATATTTTTGCCTTTAGAAGAACAGAGGAATACATGCACTTTGCCGATTGGAAAGATTGCGTGGAGTTTTATAAACGCTGGCAAGACAAGTATTACAAAAACCTGGAAGAGAATTATTATTCTTTTCTGCGGCGTGTAAAATACTCAGGCTCAAACAATTACATTGATGTGTTGAAAAGAGTAAGTATTAAAAAAGGTTAGCGCACCCCCGTTTACGGCTCAAGTACCGTAAATTAGTATTTCATCAAAACAGAGCGTATAAAAAAGTTACTGGCCCCTTACCTTATTGTGCTTGCCCTGCTATGCTGTGGCGAGTGTGCCGCCGGCATGAAAGACAGCGTGTATGCCTACATACTGGCCAGCGATATAAAACACCCGGAGATAGTACTTAAACAGGCTATACTTGAAACAGGTTGGTTTCAGAGCAAAATGCTGATGAAGAAAAACAATCTGTTTGCTTTCCGCTCAACTAAAAAATATAAGCACTTCGATACCTGGCAGGCAAGCATAGATTATTACAAAAAATGGCAGGATGAATATTATACCAACCCGGAAGAGAACTATTATACTTTTTTAAAACGTAAGAAGTATGCGCATACGCCGGAGTATATCCGGATACTTAAAAACATAAACCTGGCGCGCAGTGAGGGTGCTCCGCTAAAAGTGCATACTACTACCACTACAAAAACAGTGAAGCAAACGACTACTATACAAACAAAAAAGCCACCGAAATAACCGGTGGCTTTTTTTGTTCTTATTTAAGAAGTGAATTAGTTGGAAGAAGGCTTGGCCGCATCTTTTTTCTTACCAAAGTTTACAAGGTCAAAACTCCACGCTACATAATACATAGCACCGATTTTAGGAGAACCAACTGCCTCTATGTGGCGGTTGTTGTAAATGTTAGATGCACCTAAGCGGATAGTGGAATAAGCTTTGTCGATTTCGTAATACAGCTGCAAATCGAGTGTATGGAAACTAGGCACTACACCATCGGCAAACGGGCTTTGCCATTTGTAGCTGGTAACCCATTTAAAGTTGGCATTGAAACCCAGGCCACCTACCACACGGCTGGCGTTAACTCCCAAATTAAATTTGTGCTTAGGTGTATTGAAGCCCGAAAGCACCGTAGCGCCATTGTTTACCAAACGGCTATCATCTAAATCACTGTAAGTATAGTTAACATACGGTGTAATACCCTTGCCTACATAGTAAGCAACGCTTACGGCAGCACCCCATGCCGGTACGGCGGTAGTAGCATTCACCCACATTTGGTATACACGGTAAAGTTTCTTTCCGTCGCTTCCTTCTACGCTACCCAGCGAGTCACTACCCATGATGTTACCAACTGCGTTTTCATAGGCCGTTTTCTCTTCCTCAGTACCATTCGGATTAGCATTGGCATTACCCGATGCGGTTCTAACCACGCGCTGGAAACCGATGAAATTGCTGTAACGGCTCCAGTAAGCCGAAACATCGATAAACACTTTTTTAGCTATTTCTGTTCTGTAACCAAAGTCAACAGATAACACACGCTCTGGCTTAAGCGGAGCAAGTGTAGTTGGCTTTAATATCACGGTAGGGTCCTTTTCGTCTACAGTACCCGGTGTGCGGTACCAATTCAATACAGACTCGCGGGTAAATAAATTGGTATAGCCATTCAGGTTACCCACCAGGAACAAACGGCCCACGTCCAGGTACAGGTATAAATCCTGTAAGGTTGGCGTACGGAAAGCCGATGTTACACCAGCACGGAAAGTGTGGTCGCTCTTGGCAGCAGTGTAGGTATAAACCAACGATGCACGTGGCGAAACCTGTGCTTTAAAGTTCGAGTTCTTATCTACCCGGATAGAGCCTATTATCTTAAGGCTTTCGTCTTTTAGCAATCGCTTGGTAGCCTGCAGGTAAGCGCCCACTTCGTGAACACGAATTTTTACGCTACCGGTATCTTCAAATATTGTTCCGCGGCTATTAGGCATATAAATACGGTACGATACACCGGTGATAATATCCAGCCACTTTACAAAATCCCAGTTATACTGGCCTTCTACGTGAAACAACATTGACTTATCGAAGAACTTTGTTCCGTCCAGTGAGTTAGCATTGCCTACCAGCATGTTAAAGGTATCTTTAAACGTTTGCGAACCGGGCACATACCACGCAGAGTCTGCATATTGTGCAGCACGGCGGGCGGCCTCATCTACATTACCCTGGGTAACGCAATCTTCGCAGAAGCCGTTGGTAAGGGTATCCAATACATCAAAATATTTTTCGGAATAACGTGATGCATATACCGATCTAAGGGCAGCACGTGAAAGATACGAGCCGGTCAGGCCTATGTTGTAAGAATCGCCGGCATCTTCAATAGAGCCGTACGCTCTTACAAAAAAGCTTTTGCCCTTTAGTTCCAGCTTAGGCTGGTGGAAGGTGAAGTTCTTTATCTGGTAGCGGGCAGTAGCCTGGTAAACAGCCGAGCCAAAACCAAATTTATAGCTACCGGTCAATTCAAGGTCTTTTGTAAAGCGGTAGTGTAACTCGGTAGCAAACTTCAGGTTCTTCATGTTGTAGTCGGCAATATCCTTTTCCATATAACCGGGTGTGCGCACACGCAAAGTACCCGGGCTGGCAATAGGGTTAAAATCTAACCAGCTGTTCAGTTTAATCAGGTCATTTTTTTCTTCCTGGGTAAAGTCGGCGGTTACCGGCTCATACTGCTTTTCACGGATTCCTGATGCAAGGTCAACTTCTTCTTTCAGGTTTCCGTAGCGGTTTAAAGAATCATCATCGGCTATCCAGTCTTTGGTTTGGGTATATTCACCTGTAAACTTAATAGCAAACTTCTGGCTTTTGCCAAAGGCCTGTGCGTAGCGAATTTGCGCATCTACATAAGGGCCGGGTACAGTAGTTCCGCCGCCTTTAAGCTGTGCCGAAAAACCCTGAAAATCGTATGGGTTTTTGCTGCGCATAGATATTACCCCCTGCATAGCGTTGGCACCATACAGCGACGATGCGGCACCGGATATAATTTCTACACTTTCCAGGTCAAGGTCGTTGGCTCCTACCAGGTTACCTATCGGGAAGTTAAGGCCCGGAGCTTCATTATCTACACCATCTATAAACTGCTTGGTTCTAAGCGAGCGGGTATCGCCAAAACCACGCAGGTTAATTACCTTGAAACCGGCCGAGGTAGTTACCATGTCCACGCCTTTGTAATTGCTTATGCTTTGGTAAAAATCGCCCGAAGCAGCACTCTTAATTTCGCGCGATGTCATCTTTTCAATTTGCACCGAGGCCTGCTTAATACTTTCTGCTACACGCGAGGAGCTTACCACCACTTCCTGACCCGCTATGGCATTGGCTTCCATGCTTATGTTCCAGTTAGTAGTGCTTACAGGCAGGTCGCGGCTGATAAAGCCCACAAAAGATACAGTAATGGTTTTGGCATCTGCCGGTACCGACAAGGTAAACTTGCCATCGGCATCGGTTGAGGTACCTGTTTGTGTGCCTTTAACCAAAATGGTAGCACCTATCAGGGGCTCCTTGGTGGCGGCATCAGTAATTTTTCCGGAGATAGTTTTGTTTTGAGCAAAAAGAGCGAGGGCTGTTACAACAAACGCTAGAAGCAGTAGAGATTTCTTCATTTGGGGTTTTTAATTTGGAGTTTTTGAGCGGTGTCGAAGATAACAAAATATTGAAACCGCCAAACTTTGTTAAACAAAATGTGGGGGCCAGTGAAATGCTTGCCGAAGTGCCACTTCTATAAAAAAGAAGCGCCAGACCGTAATGGCCTGTCGCATTCGAAGGAAAAAAGCTAACTCTATTTCTCTACCGTAAACCGTGTGGTGCTGCCGGTGCCGTCTTTCAGCTTAACCGATAGCAGGTAAACACCGCTGCTCATATCGCGCACATCTACTGTGCGGTCGTATGCGTCTACGTTATTAAATTCTTTCAGCATTCTGCCGGCAAGGTCAAATATGGCAATGCTGGCCATTGGCTTTTGCAAAGTATTGATAGATACATTCACCTCGGTAGTAGCCGGGTTAGGGAACAAGCGCATTTCTACACGGCCGTTTACTTCGCGTATGCCGCTAGGTTCGCCGTAAGTACTGTCAACCAATAAACGGAAAAGGCGTGGTGATGAATAACCCATGATGGTATCGATATACTTCATAGCCTTAACCTGCGATGCAGTAGCATTGATAGACGGGTTAGAGCCATCGTACCAGTTCCATGGTTCAAAGGCCTGGCCGTAGAAAGGATACAAACCATCTATAGTTCTGGTTTGCACGCCACCCTGGATGTTTTTAGGCGCACCTGCAAATGAATTAGGCGAGAAGCCTGCATTGTTGCCCATGCGCTCAACCACCGGCATAAAATCGCCGGAGCCACTCACTTCAATTACCGGCTGCAGGGTGGTAGTAATTACCACCGCTGTGTTGTAAGGGGTAAGTGTTTCATCAGCGCCCTGGAAAGCAATAACCGGCGTTTCGCCCGGCTCAATAATAATAGTATCGGCTACTGCACCACCCAAAGCTAATACACCGTTAAAGTCTGAAGAGAAGCCAGGATAGTTGTCGGTGTTTTGCGAACCGCCAAAACCTTCAAAATTGCCTATAAGCAAAGTATCGATATACGGCAGGCCGTTTATATCCAACACCTTTGGTATTTCCAGCTCGGCAGGTTTATTAAGGTTGCTGGCCGCAAGCGCCACATAGGCACCTGAGTTAGAGCCACCCAGTATAAACTTAGTAGGGTCTATACCCCACTGGTTGCTGTTATTAGCCACATCGTTGCGGAAATAGCGCAGACAGGTTTTTGCATCCTGCATGGCGCGGAACACCGCGTTGATAATGGTTTTAGATTTGGTATCCTGATCGCCGGCGGTGGGGTTCCAGCCCAGGCGGTAGGTCATAGATACTGCCACATAGCCGCGCTTGGCATAACGGGTGCAAAGCTCCACAATGCAGTGCTCATTTTTATCGGCAAAATTGAAACCGGTAAGCGAGCCATCGAGGAATGAGCCGGCGTGCATTAATATTATCACCGGGCGGCTGGTAGCCGTATCGTTATCGGGGCGGTACACATCCATCTTTAGTTGCTGGCTGGCATTAAAGCCCGAACTGAAAGTTTTGTTGGTGCCGTAAGTAATGTTAGAGTCGATAGTAATGGTGCTGAACACCTCATCGAGGTAACGCACCTGCGCCTGGCACATAGCTGAAGCTACCAATGCGCAAAGAAGTAATGAATAACGTACAGTTTTTAACATAGCGGTTTGTTTAAGTTTCCGCTAATGTAGTAAGAATAGGCGTGTTATGAAATTATTAGGGCTACAGAGTTTTCTACAGAAAGTTTGGTGGCACAACTTTCTTGAGTTTTCAAATCTAAACCCAGACTATAAATCTTTCTTTGGTTGCTTTTTGTTTTTGCCCTCCAGCACATCCTGGTCTATATTAACCAGCAAAGAGCCGTATATCATACGTCCAACGGCCGGGCCGCCATATACCTGGTAGTTCTTTTTAGATACCAGGTTGCTGCCCCCAAGTTTAAAGGTGGTGTAAATTTTAGCCCACTCGTAGCTAACCTGTGCATCGAGCAATGAGTACGATGGAATAGAACCACTGAACTGCGGAGAGCCCTCGAACACAAAACCCTTTATCCATTTAAAGTTGACATTGAACGCAAAGCCTTTTACGTTGCCCAGCTTAATATCCTTGCCGCTGATGCCCACATTAAATTTATGTTCGGGAGTATTGAAGGCCGGAATGATAGGGTCGCTGCTGCCGCGCTTATCCAATCTGTTCCAGCTATAGTTACCGTTGAAAGAGTAGTTGTTTATAAAGAAGTAATTGAACCCCACTGATGCGCCGTAAGTCATAACCCGGTCGCTGGCGTTGGCAGCCACACGGTATATCTGGCGGATGCTGTAGTTGGTATCGCCGGTGAGGGTAACGGTAGAGTTAAGCGAAGTACCTATCTGGTAGCCGAGGAAATCGCGGTACCAGCTCACATACGCGCTACCATCTAAAAATACCTTTTTGGCAATAATGCCCTTATAACCCAGTTCAAGCGTTTGCACTTTCTCCGGCCTTACTGCGGGCACATCAAACCATTTTAAAAGGTTTTTATCGTTAGGGGTAGAACCCAGGTAATCCTGGAAGGATTCTACCGTTACCAGTGAGTCAACACCATACAGGTTGCCTATTAATATGGCACGGCCTACGTTGTAATACAGGAACTGGTCTTGCAAGGTAGGGTTACGCACCGCCGAAGAAAACGACAAGCGAACGGTATGGTTGTTTTTGTAAGAATACACGATAGAAGCCGCCGGTGTAATGATAGGGTCCCACTTTCCGTCCTTACGTTTCCACGCAAAATTCTGGTTACGGTCAAAGCGAACCGTGGCGGTAAGTATCAGGGCATTGAATTCGTCCAACTCGAACTTCCGGTTCAGGCTCAGGTAAGCGCCCACCTCCCAGTTGGTAATTTTGCGGCGCGTAAAATCAACTATTTCAAAGCTGTCTTTTTGCAGCGCATTGTATTCGTTTACCGTTACCTTGCTTGTTTCGCCGCTATTGCGGTTGCGTATTTGGTAATCGGTAATTGTATCGCTGAAAATAGTGCCGCGGCTATCGGGAAAATACATGCGGAAACTGGCGCCCACCAAGATGTCGAGAATGTTCTTTTCGGCGTTCTTTTTCTTTACATCAATTTTGTATTCGCCTTGTACGTGGAACAGCTTAGAGCGGTCGAAGAACTGTGTTCCGTTTTGCTCAAATGCAGTACGCGAGGTAATGGCTTTTAACGAGTCATTATACTCCTTTGTACCGGGCACCAAACGCGGCTTGCCAAATGCGCTGCTCGAAATAGTATCGGCAAAGGTACGGGCCTGCGAATGCCACAGGGTTAAAGAATCGCCGTTGCGCGCAAGTATAGAATCGTAGGCTGCATTAACCATGGCGCGTATACCTGCCCACTGCGAAGTATCGCTGGTGATAGTGGCAGGGAACCAGTAGTTTTGAAAGCCCGGACGGCTGGGGTCAATATCATTAGATGTAGACGGCGAGTAAACGCCCAGCAAATTATTTACCTTGCCTACCGGGGCACCCACTCCGCTACCGCCATTCGACCAAAACTGCGAGTAAGCGTTGCTCCATTGGGCTATACTCTTTTGTGCATCCTGTAGTTTGATAGCGGTAAACACACCATCGTAACTATTGCCGGCGTTCTCCATAGTAGTATAGGCGCGCAGGTAAAATTTATCCTGCTGCACTATTTCGGCGCGTATCTGGTGTATGCGTATATCGTTTATGCTATAGCGGTTATCGCCCTGGTACACGGTGGTGCCATAGCCGAAGTTGTAAGCCACGCGTGCCTCTATTTTGTCGGTAATTTTATAGTGCAGGGCGCTATTAGCCTTTATGTTTTTTATGTTGTAGTTCAGCACATCCTTCTCTTCATAACCGGTACGGAAAATCTGCCCAAGGCCCGGTTTTAAACGACGGCTGCTGGGGTCATCAAAGTTGAGCGAGTTTTTGGTAGGCAGTTCATCACCATAGCGATTTACGGCATCGTAGCCGCCGTAGTTGGTGGCGGGTTGCCACGAGTTGGTAGCGGCCGCCAAGTTATTTGCCTGCCAATCAAGAGCACGCAGGTAGCTGAAGTTAAATTTCATGGCAAATTTATCTTCCCCGCTTTTGTTCTTAAACGATTTGGCATAGCGGATAGCACCCTCAAACAAATTGCGTTCGGCACCTTTTACATAAATGGATAAACCGTTGTGGTAAAAAGGATTTTTGGTCTGCAGGTTTATTACCCCGTTAAAGGCGTTAGGTCCATATAAAGGCGAAGAAGCACCTACTATCAAATCTACCTTCTGTATATCAATTTCGCTGGCGCCTGCAAAGTTGCCCACGCTAAAGTTTAGGCCTGGAGATTGGTTGTCGGCGCCATCCAGCAATTGCAATGAGCGCACCGGCGAAGTAGAGTTAAACCCGCGCGTGTTTATTACCACAAAGCCCAACGAAGCGGCGGTCATATCCACCCCTTTTAAAGTGCCCAGCCCTTCGTAAAAAGTAGAAGAGGCGGTTTGCTTAATAGCGCCCAGCCCCATGCACTCGATAGTAAGT
>DATGXP010000071.1:0-13832 GCA_035298845.1 Chitinophagales bacterium | reverse complement strand
GGCATTGCGGCGGCGTTGCTATTAGGGGTAGGTGTTGTGGGATATGAGTTGGGGTCTACAGTTGGCAGCCGGCAATTGGCAGTTGGCAGTAATACCGAAATCGGTAGTCCTCAGTCGGCAGTGGTCAATAATACAGAAGTCGGCAGTCGGCAGTCCACAGTCGGCAAAAATGCAGAAGAACAAAATGCTGAAGTTGGCAATAAAGACGGAGTTGGCAGTCAACAGTCAGCAGTCGGCAACAACACAAGAAAGCAAAATGCAGATGTAAGAAAGAACGGAAAACAACAAACAGGAAAATCAGGAAATACTGAAAATAAACACCAGTTAGCACAAGGCGGAAAAAAGAAACAGCAAGCCTCGTCCTCTGAGGATAATTTAACTGCCGGGCAGGGGTTTGTTGCATTTAGCGGAAAAAGTGCAACTAAGGCAAAAGGTGCAAACCGTATACATACTGTAACAACCGGTGCCGTATCAAAAAAAGCTACTGATGATGGCACCTCTAAAACGGCCATTCAGCAAGAAGCAGAAATGCTGGCAGCCGCGGAGGCAACAAAGAGTTTGGAGGAACCCGGCAACCTGCAAAGAATGGAGGCTTCTTTATTAGCCTATGTAAGTGAAAATGCCATAACCGGCATAGACAAAAAAGAAGAGGACGTATTGCCTAAAGCCAAAAAGATGATTTTTAATTACTCCTTAGGGGTGCTTGCTAATATTACCGGTAGCACACTAGGCAAGCAACCAGATAACCCCCATGTGCCTGCGCGGCCCACTTTGTTTTATGACCGCCCATCGTATATGGTTGGCTTTACGCACGATTTTCTTTTTGTAAACCGCGTAGCCATTACCAACTCTATATTATACAGCCGTACATCTTTTGATGTGCTGCAACCCAAGAGCGAAAACTATCCGGTAACACTTACTTATTACACCAGCCGCATGACCGAGCTTACCATACCTATTGGCATAAAAGTATACCCGGTGGTTAAACAAAACTTTAAGTTTTATGTAAACGCCGGCATTATCAACCACATTAAGTTTAAAGAAACCTTTGATTACTCGGTACGGATAGATACAAACTACACTGCTAACCTGGGCAACACCCCCGACCAGTTTTTCCCCGTGGAAAATAGTTTTGACCCTAACACTAAATCGCACGATGTTCTATCGGGTGTAAACGGCAGCCCCTCAAGCGCCAGCACCGATGATTTTTCCATCAACAAATCTAAACGCTACTATGCGTCATTTTATGCCGGTGCGGGTGTAGAGTATATTGCTAAAAAGCATTTTGTGCTTTTTGCCGAACCCATGTTTTACATGAACCTTCAAAAAATTGGTGTGCAGGATAAGCGCAAATACAATTTTGGATTAAGCGGCGGGTTTAGGTATCAGTTTTAAGACCCCTAAATCCCCTGAAGGGGACTTAAACAGCCAATACAAAATGCAAACAGCCACGAGTATAATTCGTGGCTGTTTGCATTTATGCCTTTAAGCCCCTTTTGTTTCATCCCGCCGTATGCGGGAGGGGGTTTGTGGGCTGGCTGTTTGGTTGTATTAGTCTCTGATACCCGGGTTTGGTTCTTTGGCTACAAAGAAGAACGTAAGGCCGATTGTAAGCAATAGTATACCTGCTACCAGTGGCACAAGGTGGCCGGTCTGGAACATGCTCATGTGCAATTTCGGGTCGTTATACTCCAGGTTATACGACGAATTCTGCATTACAAAAGTGAAGTAAATGGTTAATAATCCTCCTACTATGGTAAAAATGCCTGCAATTACTTTGCTCATGTTATTGTTATTTTACGGGGCGAATGTAAGTGAAAAACAGAAAAACCAAAACATGATTTTGGGCATTTTACCACTGTTTTTGGGTACAGGCGACTAAAGTATACAGCCGTTGGTTGCTCCTATTCTCAATTTTTCCATTTTTTGCCTACTCCAGGGCCTCATTTAAAATAACATAGTGCACATGGTCCTGCCAGCGGCCATTTATTTTTAAATACTTTTTAGCCAGCCCCTCTTCTTCAAACCCTAGTGATGTAACCAGTTTAATGCTGCGGGTATTAGCAGGGATAATGTTAGCTTCTATACGGTGCAGTTTCATATCCTCAAAGGCATATTGAACTAAGCGCTGCAGGGCTTCGCGCATGTAGCCGCGGCCCTGGGCCTGTTCATCTAACTTATAACCCACATGGCACGATTGAAAAACGCTGCGGATAATATTGGATAAGTGTATATCGCCTATAATTTTATCCGGGTTGCCTTTTTCGAATAAAAAGAGCCACAGGTTAGTACCGGCAGCTATCTTTTCGGCATACTCTACATGTTTATCGCGGTGATAATCTATAGTATCCCATTCGGGTCGCCGCTCAGGCCCGTAAGTTGCAAAGTGCTGCTGGTTGCGCTTAAAGTAGTCGAAAACCATATCGGCTAAACCGGCATGTGGTGGTTTTAATGTAAGGCGCGGTGTTTCTAATTCAACCATAACAGCAATTTAATATTATATATTTATAGCTTATGCAGCTAAATGTAGTTACAAAAGATATTTATACGGTAGAAAACTTTTGGTCAGCACAAGAGTGCGAAGAGTATATTAAAAAGACCGAAACAATAGGATTTGAGCCGGCAACTATTAATACTGATTTTGGTGTGCGCCGTGTAGAGAGCGTGCGCAATAACAACCGTGTGATGTATAAGGATGTTGAGTTAGCCAACGCTATCTGGCAAAGGGCGAAAGATTTTGTGCCCGCCCAAACCGGAAACAGTGTTGCTATAGGATTGAACGAGCTTTTCCGTTTTTATAAATACGAACCGGGCCAACAGTTTAAAAAACACCGTGATAACAGTTTTATACGAAACAGCAACGAAGCCAGCTATTATACCTTTATGATTTATCTTAATGATGGTTATACAGGCGGCACCACTACCTTCAACAATGTGGAAATTGAACCTAAACAGGGTACCGCTCTTATCTTTCGGCACGCACTTGAACATGCCGGAACGGAAGTTGAAACCGGTGTTAAGTATGTGCTGCGAACTGATGTGATGTACCGCTTACCTGAATAACGGACTAATTGTGACCTAAACGGGCATTTGCCTACACCCCGCAAACCCGCTTCGGGGTTTCTTTTCTACAAAATACCGGCATTTAGTGGCTTAAAAGTGCGTGGAACAGCTTTTGCAATAGCCTAAGCATAACCAACATTATAGAAAATGAAACGCATAACATTATTCGCCGCAGCAACAGCATTATTGTTTTTAAGTTCTTGCGAGAAAGACTGGGTTTGCAAGTGCACCGACCAGGATGGAGATACAGAAAATTTTCAGCAAGAAGATCAGACTTTGAGCCAGGCGCGCTCAGAGTGTAGGGGAAGAAACTTCGACCAAACTGTTTTTGGCATCCACACTTCGTTGGATTGCTCACTACAGTAAGGTTTCTCTATATCTACATATATATAACAGAAATACCTGCTCAGAAGATATTCTTCTGAAGCAGGTATTCTGCTATTTGCACGGCATTAGTCGCCGCACCCTTACGTAGATTATCGGATACTATCCAGCAGTTAAGTGTATTGGGCTGTGTTTCGTCGCGGCGGATGCGGCCTACAAACGTATCGTCCTTATCGTGCGCATGTATTGGCATGGGGTATTTCAGGTTCTTTACATCATCTACCACTACCACGCCGGGGCTGTTTGATAACAGCGTGCGCACCTCGTCTACATCAAAATCTTTTTCAAACTCTATGTTAACGCTTTCACTGTGGCCACCAATAGTAGGTATGCGCACCGTGGTAGCTGTAACACGGATTGAGTCATCGCCCATTATCTTCTTGGTCTCGTTCACCATTTTCATTTCTTCTTTGGTGTAGCCATTATCTAAAAACACATCTATATGCGGCAGGGCATTCATGTCTATCTGATAAGCGTAAGCCATTTCGCCTTTAATACCTGCGCGCTCGTTCATCATCTGGTCTACTGCCTTTTTACCGGTACCGGTTACGCTTTGGTATGTGCTTACAACCACGCGCTTAATTTTGTATTTATCGTGCAGGGGTTTTAATACCACCACCATTTGTATGGTGCTGCAGTTAGGGTTAGCTATAATTTTATCTTTTGCGGTCAGCACGTGTGCATTTACCTCTGGCACTACCAGCGGTATGCCCGGCTCCATACGCCACGCCGATGAATTATCTATTACCGTGCAACCGGCTTCGGCAAACTTAGGCGCCAGCTCTTTACTGGTGCTGCCACCGGCAGAGAAAATTGCCACCTGTGGTTTTTTAGCAATAGCATCCTGCCAGCTAACAATAGCGTATTCCTTATCCTTAAACTTCACCAGCTTGCCAATGCTCTTTTCGCTGGCTACGGGTATTAATTCGGTTACGGGAAAATTTCTTTCGGCCAGTACCTGCAACATTTTTGTGCCTACCAGGCCGGTGGCGCCTACTACTGCTACTTTCATTTTGTTTTAAATTTTGAGACTGCGAATAAATAACAAATCGGGGTGATTTAGAAACCGGTTATAGTTAACGGACCCGAATGTTTCTGAATTATCTCTCTCACAGATGGCACAGAACACACTGAAAACAGCCTTTTGTGTTTTCCGTGGCTTCTGTGTGTTACGTGAGCAAAAAACGCGGGTTACATCTCAAACGCCTTCCATACCACTTCGTTAGGTATAGGGGCGGTGATGGATATTTTCTCTTTTCTTACCGGGTGTATAAACTCTGCCTTACGCGCATGCAGGTGTATGCTGCCGTCGCCATTGCCGCGGCGAGCGCCGTATTTTACATCACCCTTTATAGGGCAGCCTATTTTAGATAGCTGCAGGCGTATTTGGTGGTGGCGGCCGGTTAAGGGATTAACCTCCAGCAGGTGGTAGTTATCTATACTCTTCAGCCATTTGTATTCCAGTTCGCTTTTGCTACTGCCCTTTACCTCCGTGTCGTGCGCATGCGACATGTTCTTGGTCTCATTCTTCTTAAGCCAGTGCACCAGGTGGCCCTGCAGCTCTGCCGGTTTGTTGCCCACTACCGCCCAGTAGGTTTTCTTAATCTCCTTGGCTTTAAACATCTCGTTCATGCGCACAAGCGCTTTGCTTGTGCGGGCAAACAGCACTACGCCGCTTACGGGCCGGTCTATCCGGTGGCACACCCCCAGAAAAACCTCACCGGGTTTGCTGTACTTATTAGCTATATATTCTTTCAGTAACTGCTCCAGTGCCTTGTCGCCCTTTTTATCGGGCTGCACTAAAACCCCTGCCGGTTTATTTACCGCTATCAGGTGGTTGTCTTCGTATAAAATTTCGAGTTCGGTGTATTCCATCGGGCGGCCTCACCCCTCTGCCTTCAGCATCTCCCCTCTCCTGCAGGAGAGGGGAGAACCTATAAGTGTAGGGTAGTGTTTTTAATTGTTCCGGCGAATATAATGTGAAAGGAATCGGAAGTTCTAAAAACTTCGGAAGTCTGCTTAGCTATGAATACAACTTCACCATCTGCTTTGCTGTCTCTTTTATCTCATCGGCCAGCTTTTTGGGTTGCAGTATTTGCACATTGTTGCCATAGCTTAGCAGCTGCATTTTAAGCTCGTGGTTTATTACCACCTCCAGCGATATTCTGAACTCGGTCTTGCTTTCTTTAACTACCTGCTGCGAGTGGTGTATGGGTACTGTTTTTATGTATTTGCCCTGCACTGGTGAAAAAGACAAGAGCAGCTTTTCGGTTTTTCCCTCGCCAAGTGTTACGCCAATTACATCTTTAAAAAAGTTCTTCTTGTCTATATCGCTTGGGGTAAAGGTATCATCGGTTAGCTGTATGTTTTGAATCCGGTCCAGCGCAAAGGTGAGCACTTTGTGTTCTTTCTTATTGGTGCGCTTGCCTATTACATACCAAAAGTTTTTGGCCTCTTTTATCAGGTAGGGCTCCAGCAGGTTTTCGCTTATCTCATCGCTGCCGTGTTTTTGGTAACCGAATTTTATAACGCGCCGCTCAGAGATGGCCTTCAATATCGGTTCTATATATTCTATCCCCTTTATTACAAATGGCTTTTCAAATTGTATGTAGTCGGTTTCTCCACGCGCTTCTTTATTCAGTTTTACGGTGTTGGCTATGCGGTGTATGGCATCTTCAAACTCTTTAATAGCCGGCAGGTGCTTAAACTGGTCGAGGATGCTGATGGCAAAATCGAGGCCGTGCAATTCGTCCGGCGAAACTGGCAGGTTATTGATAGAAAAGTCAGGGTCGCTGTAGCTGTAGGTTTTTTCACGTTTATTATAAACTATAGGGGCTGTAAAATTAAGGGCCTGGCTATAGCGCATTTCCTGCAAATCGAGCTGTACGGTACGCTTGCTTATCTTCTTATCCAGGCTTTCACTCAGATAATCAATTAGTTGCTCTAAAGAAGGGTGCGGCTTCCTGCGTAATCGTACATCTATCAGGCGGTAGCGGCTATAAGCATCGCGGTTTAATGGCATGGATTTGGGGTATTTATAAAAGTAACAGGCATGGAGAAACTGGACATTGAGCACGCAATTTGAAAATAATTTTTGGCTACGCAAATAGGTTGCGCAGTGCGGACTCATTTTTGTTTCATCATTAAACAATAAGCCATGTCTGCTACCAACATCGCCACACTTGCAAAACACGAAATTTATGTGAACGAAATATCGTTCATGAGCCGCCAGGAAATTTACCTGTTTGGCTTTATCCACCAGGATGGAAAATTTCACGAAACACAATATGTAATAGCCCGTAAGGAATTACAAAACCTGCTAAGTGCCAATAAACAAGGCATAGAAATACTGTGGCATATAGAAAACCTGTTTGTGCACCCCCACCAGGTACCTGCTACACTTAACCTGATAGACCTGTTTGGTACCACGCAGGTGTTTGAAGCGCAGAATATAGAACTGGATGTACCTTTTTATGAAGATGAAACCGGAGAGTTAAGGCCTTGCGAAAATCACGAACTGCTTTTTGTAGATAAAGTAACCCCCCTTCTATCGGCCACCAAAAGCACATTTTAAAAAAATAATTAACCGGTGCATCAGCATCATTAAAAAAATAAAGCCATGAACCTTTTAAAATATAACCGCATCAACGGACCTAAGAAAACAGTAAACGATTACCTGAGCACGCTTAACAACGATGACCTGAAAGGTCTGCTTAACTCGGGCATGTTCTACGACCTTAAACTGCCCGACCTGATGAAGAAATTGCAGAACGAGTTGCAGAAACGCAACCTGGATGCACAGCCTACCTTGTTTTAAACTCCTGGTACTGTACACGGGGGATGAGTCTTAGCGGTAGGCGAATGCTGCTTTGCCCCTGGTACAGCCAGGTACTAACCTTTTCTTTTTTGTTGTCCTAAAGCCCTGCGGTTGGTTACGCAGGGCTTTTTCATTTCCGGCAGTTTGTATTCCGGGCTTTAGCCCGTGGTTTAATTACAACTTCAGCGTCCTCATCTTAGGCGCAAACAAATATGTACCGGCCACTACCACCAGTGTCATACATCCGCCGAACACCACTGAAGGCACCGTACCCATTAACTTAGCTGCCACTCCGCTTTCAAAAGCACCTATTTCATTACTGGAGGAAATGAAAATCTGGTTAACCGCACTTACCCGTCCCCGCATATGGTCGGGGGTCATGGTTTGTAAAATAGTCTGGCGGATAACCACACTTACATTATCAAAAGCACCGGTTAAAAACAACATACCAAATGATAAAAAGAAGTTTTCGGAGAACGCGAAAGCTACAGTAGCCAGGCCAAAACCACTTACGGCTATTAATAAATTGCGGCCTGCTTTGTGTGTGGGTGGATTATAGGCCAGGTAAAAACCCATAATTACGCTGCCAAAAAATGGCGCAGCGCGCAATATTCCTAAACCCTGCGGCCCCACATGCAGAATATCGCTGGCAAACACCGGCAACAGGGCCACAGCACCACCAAATAGTACGGCAAATAAATCGAGCGAAATAGCCGACAGCATCTCTTGTTTATTAAATACAAAGCGCAAACCGGCTGTAAGCGATTCATACAGTGACTCAGTTTTTTCTTTTGCGGGTGTTTGTTGTACCGGTACTAACAAGAAAATGAAAAACGATAGCAGCATCATAAACACCGATACTGAAAATGCAACCTGCACATTGGTAAAACCATATAGTATACCACCTAAGGCTGGCCCTAAAACGGCCGCTGTTTGCCAGGTATTGCTGCCCCATGTTGCAGCATTGGCATACAGGTTTCGTGGTATCAATTGCGGAAAAATACTTTGATACGCAGGAGCCATAAAACCGCGGAATATTCCGCTAAAACCAATCATTATATAAATAGGCAGGGGCCCATAAGTTTGTAAAAAGGTGGCGGTTCCGCCCATTTCAAATCCTATAATTGCAAAGCAGAATGTAATACCAATGATAGTAATGCGCGCAATTTTGTACCGGTTAAAGGTGTCGGCAGCATGGCCGCTATAAAGCGATGTAACAATAAACGGCAGTGCTTCTGCCAGGCCCAGTAAACCCAGCGCCAGCTTATCATGTGTTATTTCGTAAACCTTCCAGCCAATAATTACTTCGGCCATTTGTATAGCAAACGTTAACATAAACCGCGACAGCTGAAAGTTGCGGAATGCAGGTATTCTCAACGCCGCATAAGGGTCTACTTTTTCTTTTTTTTCTTCTAGCTCAATGCTCATAATATATATCTTCTTCGCTCGTATTTCTGCATTTATGCCCCTCCTTTAGGGAGCGTTCTCTGCCTCACCGCCTCAAATAACAGCACCGCAGCGCTCACACTTACGTTCAGCGAATCTATTTTGCCCTGCATGGGTATTATAATTTTTTCGTCGGCTGCATTTATCCATTCGGTACTTAAACCGGTGGCTTCGGTGCCCACAACAAAAGCTGTGGCTGTTTTAAAGTTTTTTTGAAAATACGTGTCGGTTGCTCTCAGCTCAGCAGCATACGTGGTAATGTTATTCTTCTTGAAAAAACCGATAGCTTCATTCGTTTCACACACCGCTATCTGGCTGGTAAATACAGTGCCTACCGCCGAGCGTATCACATTGGGGTTATACACGTCTGTTTTAGGGTCACATACAATTACGGCATCTACACCGGCTGCATCGCAGGTGCGCAGCATAGCACCCAGATTACCGGGCTTTTCCACCCCTTCTATTACAAGTATTAAAGGGTTTGCTTTTAGTTGCAATTTATCAAGCGTATGTTCCCGCGGCCTGGCAAGCGCTATTACACCTTCTGTAGTTTCGCGGTAAGCCAGCGAATCGTACACCGGCTTGGCAATAGAGTACCGGTCCTTAACTCCGTTCAGTTCCGAGAGCGGATACTCTTTGGAGGAGGTTAAAATTTCTTCGCAAATAAAAATGGTTTCTATAGTATAACCGGCACGGAGCGCCAGTACCGTTTCACGCAGCCCCTCAATCAAAATTAAATTCTGTTCGCGGCGCTCACTCGATTTTTCGAGCCGTTTCAGGTTTTTAATTTTAGGGTTCTGAAGGCTGCTTATTTTTTCCATGCCGGGGCGAATCTATGAGTAATTATTATTTTGCGGGTCATAAAGGATGGTAAATCAAACTTCAAAAATTACTTTTTATCACTTCAATGCCGATGAGTGTATTACATCCGAAGATGTTTCGCTGGCGCAATGTGCTGTCCGCGACCATAATACACACGTTAGCTGGATAAATATTGTAGGCACAGACGCAGTAACTTTACAGCAAGCCGGCGAAATTTTTAAGATACACCCCCTGGCAATAGAAGATATAGCCAATACCCGCCAGCGGGCCAAGGTAGATGACTACGAAGATTTTTTATTTGTGGTATTGCGCATGTTTACGCTTAAGGATGATAAAATAGAAAATCAACAGGTAAGCTTTATTCTTCGCGATAATGTATTGGTTTCTTTTCGCGAATTTGATTTCGGCATTTTTAAAAAAGTAGGGGATAAGCTTTGTTCCGGTAAGGGCGGCATCCGAAAAAAGGGAGAAGACCATCTGTTGTATACCTTGCTGGATGTGATTATAGATAACTACTTTTTTGTACTGGAACACATTAATGAAGATATAGAGAAACTTGATCAGGCTATACTTAAGCGACCGCTGGATAACCAGTTTGTAAAACTGCAGGCACTTAAAAACGAAGTGCTTTACATTCGTAAAAACATTATACCGGTACGCGATCTTATCAATAACCTTATACGCAACGAGATAGAATATTTTGAAGACGAAAACAAATATTACCTGCGCGACCTACAAGACCACATGACCCGCAACGTAGAAGAAATAGATTTTCAGCGGGAGCAAATAAACTCGCTGATGGATATTTACTACAGCCTGCAAACACACAAAATGAACAACGTGATGAAAACGCTGACCACGGTTTCGTTTGTGTTACTACCGCTTACTTTTATTGCAACTATATATGGTATGAACTTTAAGTACATGCCGCGGGTAGATGACCCTTATGGCTTTTGGGAAGTGTTGGGCGGTATGGGTGTAATTTCCCTGGTACTTTTATTTATCGCCATCAGCCGCAACTGGATTTCTACCAAGGCTTTCAGCCGCGATAAAGATTCTACTTTTTAGCCAGCATTCTCTCTGCCAATTTTTTGTGATTTTCGAATTTTGAATTTTGTGCTACCTGCGCTATAAAGGTGTTTATCTCCGGATCGTTCTTATCTATTTCAACAAAAATAGCAGCTGCACTTAACTTGTTTGCTTCTATTCCTTCATCAGCGGTAAATTCGTTTCCTTGTTCGTCATAGGCCTTCATTTCTCCACCGTTTCTGCTTTTCATTATATGTGCCATTTCTAAAAGCGAATAATCCTTTTCTCCGCTCTTTAGTATTATCGTTTTTAGCAGCGGCAAATACGTTTTTACTATTGCCGGATAATTCCAAACGCAAACTTTTAGCATAGTAATAAAATCAATGTAGCTGTCTTTTATCTGTTCAAGTTGCCGCTTAAACATTTCTGCTACCAGTGGTTCATTTTCAAAATAACCTAAACTATACATGGTTGGCATCAAGGTTTCATAGTAAAAACCATCCAGGTTTTCATTTATCAGCTCCAGCGTTTTTTGTTTTCTTGTTCCTTTAGTTGCTGCCATTCTGCATAGAATATCTATGGCTTTACTATCATCTTTCTCAAAAGCTTTTTTATCAAGATAAGGGCAAATATCCTCTCCCCTGGCTATACAGAGGTTTTGTACCACCAACATTTTATTATAGTCTGTTTCTTTCTTTAACAATTTCGCCCAAATGCTATAAAAATATTCCAGCGCATTATGCATTTGCTTTAATGACAAAAGCGGGGCAAGCCTTTCTATTTCTTTATCTGTCTCAGTCTCTTTACCGTCTTTTAAATTTTCTGCTAGCCCGTGAATAAGTTCTCTCATCCGCAACTTATGTTCGGCTGTTTTAAAAAATATCGACTTTATAAGCGTGCTTATTGCCATCCTTTAAATGGGTTTCAACTAATTACTTTTCTTTGCTAAACTAATTGTTGCCCGTGAAAATAGGTCTCTTCTTTGGTTCGTTTAACCCCGTGCACAACGGCCACCTTATTATTGCTAACTACCTGTGCGAAACTACCGACCTTGAAAAAGTCTGGCTGGTGGTGTCGCCTCAAAGCCCTTTTAAGCAAAAGGAGAATATGCTGGGCGAGTACGACCGGCTTAACCTTATCAACCTGGCTATTGAGAAAAACACCAACCTCTACGCCTCCAACATCGAGTTCAAATTACCCAAACCGAGTTACACTATAGATACCCTTACCTATTTAAAGGAAAAATATCCCCAGCACCAGTTTTGCCTTATAATGGGCAGCGATAACCTGGAAACAATCCATAAATGGAAGAATTACGAGCTGATTTTGAATAACTACCCCTTGTATGTGTATAACCGCAGGGGTTCGGCGGCTAACCCGTACCCTCATAATAAGAACATCACATTTCTGGATTTTCCCTTCCTTGATATCTCGTCAACTTTTATACGCAGCAGCCTTAAAAAGGGCATTTCTATGGAGTATTTTTTACCCGATCCGGTGTGGAAGTATATAGATGAGATGAGATTATATAAGTAGTTGATAATTAGTATTTTGTGTTGTTTTTTTAGCTATCCACACACACCCTGTTGGCTCTGGTGTATAACTGTGGGTAAGTCGCGCAAAATTCTTTTTGTTATTCCGGCTTAAAATGACGTGGCTGTTCCGGAAAAAATTTTTGAGCAAAACTTCAACACTATCCACATGTACGTCAACACAGTGTTAGCGTAAAGTTATTCTGTTTAGGATGTCAACATTGCTATCAACACTGTGTTAATAAAGCTACACTTTGCAGCTACAGCGCGGGTTTCCAATCTACATACCCTGTTAGTTGGTGTGTATCGTAATGGAATAATGTGAACGCAAAATTTTATGGCACAAAGTTTATCTAACAATTCACAGTGCTAATAATAACCGGTTATATTTTTTAAAACTTAATTATGATTAATACAGTGTGTGGATTGTGTAAAATACAAGTTTTTTCAGAACCCCGGTATAGTGCTTTAACGTATATTATTCAGGAGATTTGTAGCCCACACAAAAACAACCTGATTCACGTTTTTATTATTTAAGCATGGGTGGTATCAACGCAGCATTTTTCTTAGTGGTATTTTGTGTAGCCTCGGCATTTGCTCCGGGCAGCTATTCATTTGAAGAATCTCAAAAGAACTTTGAGCGGGTAAGCGATGCTTATTCGCGCAAAGAAGAGTATGTTAAAATGAAATGCCGCTCAAAGGAAATTCCCGAAGAAACATTTGGTAATGTATTTATCCGGGCATTTAAGGCCGAAGAAACCATGGAACTATGGGTGCAGAAGCCGGATGGCAAATACATTAAGTTTAATGAGTTTAAGGTATATGCTATGTCGGGCACTTTGGGGCCTAAACGCCAGCAGGGCGATTGCCAGGTACCCGAGGGCTATTACTACATAGATGATTTTAACCCGGTAAGCAACTACCATCTATCGTTGGGCGTAAGCTATCCTAACGAATCGGATATGATACTTAGCAGTGCATCGCATAAAGGCGGGGATATTTATATACACGGAGGAAAGGCAAGTGCCGGCTGCCTGGCCATGAGTAATTACTACATAGAAGATATATACATATGCGCTGTTAAGGCGCGCACCAACGGGCAAACCAAAATACCAGTGCTTATTTATCCTTTTAAAATGACTGCCGAAAATATGCAGCATTATGCCAGGTTTCCACAGTTTAGCAGAAACCTTAAGTTGTGGAACAACATAGCTACAGGTTACCAGATGTTTGAAAAAACAAACCGATTACCTGAGTTTTATGTAGCTGCCGATGGTTACTATAAGTTTATAGATCCCGCATCGGTTTCAGCTTCATCTAAATAGAAGTGGGGTAAAACACACAGCAGTAAAATACATACAGCGGTAGGCCAGTATATTTTTAGATTAGCAGCATGAAAATACTGCAACGTTTTCTTATTGGTATAGCCGTAGTTTGTGTAGTACTGGCGGCTTATTATCAGTTTTGGTTTTTGCGCCAGCCGGCCAGAAACATCCCACATAACAATTCAGTTTTTGTTGCCCCGGCTAATGGTAAGGTGGTATCGGTAAAAAGATGGACTGCCGATAATCTGATGGTGCCTAAAGGGATAATGGGGGTTATCCACGTGTGGACAAAGGATGTGGATACCGGCGGTACTATCATATCTATACAAATGGATGTAACCAACGTGCATTATCAGCGTGCTCCTACGGCGGGTAAGGTTATATCAAAACACTACCAGAAAGGGAATTTTAATA
>DATGXP010000070.1:0-1865 GCA_035298845.1 Chitinophagales bacterium | reverse complement strand
TGCATACATCAAACAGCATTCCGCACCAGCTGAAAATGTAAGCTACAAGCGGTTCGTTTAGTAAATTATCAATAACAGGCAATTCACTTTTAGAAGGTAGCCAGACTTTTAAAGGCATGGCATGAATCAGCCAGTCGGTATTTATCTTGGCAATGCCGGCGAAGAAATATACTGTGGCCATTTGCAGTTGCAATGCAAGTATAGCCCAGCGCGGTACTTGCGGTATACCATTCTTCAAACTAAAGATATTGCCCGTAGAAGGCAGCAGGCAAAGCAAAAAACTGATTATGCTGATAAAGTAATAGTGATTGAGGTAGTTGGTTTTATCTATCAATTCTACATAGGTAAACAGTAGGAAGAAGGTAATACTGGCCAACCTGTATAAATAGCCTGTGGCTATCAGTAGTGCGGCCACCATCATTATGACGAACACCGAATAAATGCCGGCCGCGCCTAATGGTTTTACCCATTCAAAGCCATAGAAGGTAAAGAAGAATTTTGGTTGTATGTAAAGTGCATCTATCCATCCGTTGGCAGCAAAGCGCACCAGCGATAAGAACATCATAACCCCAAAGGCCACACGAAAAACTATTAGTGGAGCAGAACTTTGAGGCTTAGTTAAATAGCCTGCCACACTCTTCATTTTTTGAAGAGCGTATTTAAGTCCTCCTTCTTGGGAAGGATTTAAGTGGGTCTTGTTTTTAATCTCCATCGTTATCAGCATAGTTAATTACTACGCCCAGGTTACTACTCATGTCTACTTTTACAAGTACTACTAATCTTTTAATCTCTAAAAAAAGGGTTTCCATTTGTGGCTTATTGGTAGTAAGCGCCGTGGCAAAATCTACCGGTATGTTTTGTGCTGCCAAAATGGTTTTGTCAAACTGGTTTGTTATCTCGGTAGCCAGCGGTGTGCCGTTATAATCGGCCCCTATCTGGTTAAGGTAATCATCAAAACCGGTGCCGGTACCACCCTGGTACAGGATTTTCATTTGCTGCAGGTTCTCTATTAATAGCTCTTTTGAATAAGCTGCGTAGAAAGCCTCCAGCGAATAAGGCGAAATGGCCCCACCCGATACTATACCTACATAACCAAGGCTATTGCCCACCCGTTCGCGCCGGTTTCTTTCCAACTCCATAGATAGGTCGTTAACCAGCATACCGGTAGAGCTGCCCACATCGGTGCCCGATGCCTGTATAAATGTATTCAGGTAATCGCCGCTCCAACCTGCACTGGCTGCTGCAGCCTTGGTATTTAGCTCACTTACTATATCTGCTAAATACTGTTTGCGTTTGGCGGCATTTACATCGGTAGCAAACAGCGCAACCACCTCGGCAGCAGTTTTGCTATACAGCAGGTAATCAAGCGCCGGAAACCCCTTTGCCTGGACATTATTGGCTGTGCTTAAATCGTAAACACCAGTTACAATATTGTTGTTAATCTGGTTGGTATCAGCCGGAAAGCTGTTGAACGAATTGCGCATGTATTGCGAAGGGGTGAAATCATAAATTTCTACCGCCTGGTACTTTACATAGGCATTTATATAAGATTGCTTTAGCGAATCGAGGCTGGCCACACCCGGTGCGGCAATAAAAGTATTAGCCTGGTTTTGAAGAGCTAATGTATTTGCCGCCAGGGTTGTATAAGCCGGGGCTATTATACTGTTGCCAAGGTTGGAGAGCATGGCTGTGCGGTCAAAGTTGTCTTTGTTCTTCTCCACACAGCCCTGCGCTGCCAACAGAATTAATACAGGTAAAGCAATCTTTAAAATTCTCATAGTTGTTTTTTACAATTGGTCTTTTACCGCATCGAAACCGTAAATGGTGCTAAGCAAATTTTTAGCAGCCTGTAAATCAGTCTCGCT
>DATGXP010000069.1:0-2816 GCA_035298845.1 Chitinophagales bacterium | reverse complement strand
AAACAAGCCACTAATGATGTGCAACCATACACACCTAAACCAGAAACAACGAATAACAACTCGAACAACATAAGCGATATAGAGCCTACACAAATAGATGGCCCTACCTGCAGCATGGAAGATGGCTGTGTAAGCTGCGGTTCATAATTATAACTATCAATATTTTTGCAAACGGTCAGGTGTAAAAACATCTGACCGTTTTTAGTTTAATGACAGTAAGCCTAAACGACTTTTGTCATGGAATTGTCATTTTTGTATTCCAAAGCCCTGTTTCTGTAACTATTTCGTAAAAACAGTTTAGACACAATCTAAACACTCAATTATCCATATAATATTGCGCGTAGATTGCGCACCAATCTAAAACGAACGAACCACTGCCATGATGAGATTTATTGTACCCGCACTACTAATACTACTTATTAATAATGTATCTGCCCAGCGTATAGACAGCGCGCTTGTAAAAAAGCATATCTATTACTTAGCATCGGATAAATTAAAAGGCAGGGCACCCGGTACTAAAGGTGAAAAACTAGCCGCCACGTATATAGCTGACCATTTTGCAAAGTATGGATTAAAGCCACTGGGAACCGACGGTTACTTTCAGCCTTTTACTTATAGGCAGAGCAACAACCCGCACGATACGGTACACAATACCGGCAAAAAATATACCGGTAGAAACATCATTGGCTTTTTAGATAATGGTGCCGCCAAAACAATTGTAATAGGCGCACACTTCGACCACCTGGGCGAAGATGGGCGTGGCTCATCGCTGGAGAAGGAGGCTAAAGGAAAAATACATAATGGTGCCGATGATAACGCATCGGGCAGTGCCGGTGTAATTGAGTTGGCTCATTATCTGAGCAACAACAATGTGACAGAGAAAACAAATTTCCTGTTCATGTGCTTTTCGGCAGAGGAGGCGGGGCTGATAGGCTCTAAGTATTTTACCAATAACCCTACCCTGCCATTAGAAAAAGTACAATGCATGCTGAACATGGATATGGTGGGCCATCTGGTTGACTCTACTCAAAAGCTGATGATATACGGCGTGGGTACCAGCGATGTATTTGTAGATAAACTGAACGCACTTAACCGTGACCGGTTTAAACTGGTGTTGGATTCGGCAGGAGTAGGCCCCAGCGACCAAACATCCTTTTACCTGAAGAAGATACCGGTGCTGCATTTCTTTACCGGCCAGCATAGCGATTACCATAAAAGCGGCGACGACCCTGAAAAAATAAACTACACTGGCGAAGCAAAAGTGCTGGAGTATATGCTGGATATTATTACTGATTTCTCTGCCCTACCTGAAATGAAATTTTTTGAAACGCAAAGTAAGGAGAGCGCCAAAACATCGTTTAAAGTTACACTGGGTATAATGCCCGACTACAGCTATCAAGGCAAAGGCCTGCGCATGGATGCTGTGAACAAAGATAAGCCCGCAGAAAAAGCCGGATTGAAGGATGGTGATATACTTATAGAATTGGGAGACGTGAAGATAGATGACATATACGGTTACATGAACGCGCTTTCTAAATTTAAGAAAGGCGACACAGTGCCGGTAGTAGTAAAGCGTGGCGATAAAACGGTAAAAGCAAGTGTTACTTTCTGATGAGTAAGGGCAAAACTATTTTACTGGTAGAAGATGAAGAGGCGATTGCCTATGCCCTAAAGCTAAACCTGGAGGCGGAAGATTACACCGTACACCTTTGCGAAACCGGTGGTAAAGCCATTACCTTTCTGCAACATCACCATGCCGATTTGCTATTGCTGGATGTGATGTTGCCCGAGGCTGATGGTTACCAGATATGTATGCACTTTCGCGAGAAGGATAAATACACACCGGTTGTTTTTATATCTGCTAAAAATGATCACCAGTCGCGTATGCATGGCCTGCGCGTAGGAGCCGATGATTACATCAATAAGCCCTTTAACCTGGACGAGTTAATGTTGAAAATAAACAGGCTGCTATTTAAAAACGACCTGCGCAAAGACCACGATATAGTATACTTCGGCGATTGCTGGATTGACTTTACTACACTGGAGGCCAAAGGTGTAAACGGCACCAAAGTAAACATGAGCAAGCTGGAATTTGATTTGGCTAAACTGCTTATTACCAATAAAGATAAACCATTAAGCAGGGCATTTTTATATAGCAAGCTTTGGGGTTACGATAAAAAGCATCAACCCAATTCGCGCACCCTCGATAACTTCATGGTATTTATCCGCCGCTATTTCGAAAAAGACATTTCTAACCCTGAATACTTTGTATCGGTGCGGGGAGTAGGTTATAAATTTGTAGGCTAACGCACCGGTTGCTGAAGGTAACCATCGGTAAGCGTTTTCATAAACGCCACCACATCATCCATTTCCTGTTTGGAAAGTTTTAGGTTACCCAGTTCATCCGTATTCACATTTTCTTTTACCTCGGGCTCTCCAAACCGTCCGCTATCGCGGTCGTTGTAAAAATCCATTACCTCTTCAAGTGTTTTAAAAACACCATTATGAAAGTAAGGTGCGGTTACCGCCACATTGCGTAGCGTGGGCACTTTAAACTTCCCGTTCTGGCTGGCTTGTTTTACAATAGCACCCAGCCCTAAATCGGGTTTGTATTTTTTATCAAGGTCTTTCACCCTTGGGTTAACCGGCACGCCCAGGTTATCGTAGGTATAATCTGTAAATAAAACCAGGCCGGTGTACGGGTCAGGTGTAGAGGGATGGCAGGCTGCGCAATTACCTTTGGCAGTATCATTAAAAATTTTGAGGCCGTGCTCCTCCGCTTCAGTTAGCTGTGCCTGACCTTTTAAATAATAATC
>DATGXP010000068.1:0-2333 GCA_035298845.1 Chitinophagales bacterium | reverse complement strand
TGATAGGTAACTGCCCAGCCAGTGTTTCGGCTGCTTTGGGTATAAGCACAAAATAACACAAGGCAATAAACCCGATGGTAAATGCTGCCATTATTGCCAGCCCGGCAACACCTGTACTAAATAGTTTATTGTATGCCGACTTATGAAAAGCGGCATTGGGGTAATGGGTTTTAAGCGCAGCTTCCATCTCCTTATCGTATACCTCGAGATATTCAAAGGGGAAGTTGCCATATTTAAGATATACCCTGTCGTGCTCGGCAAAATCATTTTTATGCACCAGGTCGGTATTCCACAGTGCGGTTTTGGTTTGCTCTATAGCATCGGTATAAACTATGCGGATATGAAAAGGCTCCAGCGTTACCTCGGCACGATAGCCTGATGAAGATTTGCCGTCGAAATATTTTCCCTTAAAAGTCATGATGTAAAACGGTTGTAATGATTATTGGCCGTTGGCTAAATTAAAAGTCGAGGCCAATATCCAGCATATCCAGCATGTCTTCGCCGGTAGCATTTGAGTAGTCTTCTTCTGTTTGAAATACCGTTTCGGGGTTAAAGGCTCCCTGCAGTTCTACGTTATCAATGGTCATACGCAATTGGCGCAATACGGCCCACGGTGTTCCTAAACCGAGGGTAAATACCACCAAAAAGTAGTTGACAATACCGGTTACAAAAATATCGCCGGCGGTTAAAGAAGATTTAAAAGAAAACTCATTGCCATCCTGCACCAGCACCAGGTTATTAATATAATAGTGGTTAAGGTCGCGCACATACCAGAACGAGTAGATACCTAAGGTGATGATGGTAAGCAGAATACCCTTTACATTGAGCCATAAAAATTCGCCCCCGTTACCTTTGTAGCGCATTTCGCAGTTACCCATGCGTATGTTGCCAATGCAGTACTGGCGCACATGTATACTTAACCAAAAGCTGTAAATACCCAGTGTAAGAAAAGTAAGTACCATGCCACCTACTATAATTTTGAAAAGTTCGGTAAGGTTGCCACGGTAGCCAAAGTGTATGCCGCGCCACGAGGTTCGGCTCATACGGTAGCGCAGCCCACCGTGTATTGCCAAAGGTATAAGCAACAGTATACCAAAAAAGTAGAGTAAAGAACCTATTACCGAAAGGGCCAGGCTGCCCGACCGCTGGGTTAAAAAAGAAATAAGAAAAAGGGAGCCAAGCAGTGCAATAGCTTTGATAAACCCCTTAAACATCTCTTCGCCTGTGCCGTGAAATTGTAACCGGCTGCCGGCAAACTCTGTTTCGCCATACAGGTATTGCAGCATTTTGGCCCGTGCCCAGGGGTAGTAAAGGCCCAGCGTAACTATAGTAAGCAAAAAGTTAACTAACATAATTCCAAATAGCTTTCCGCCTTCGCCATAAAGCTTCAATCGCTGAGGGATAATTTCCATGGTGTGGTGTTTTATTGGGTTGAAATAGTAGGGAAAACTACTAAACGTTAGGAATAAAACGAATTTATGGTTTACTTTTTTGCCCCACTAATTTGAAATTTATGTGGATAAACAAAAGTACCTGTTTGTTATTTGTACAATATGTACCCTGTAAATACTGCGTTAACAATAATTACTTGGCTTATTAATGGTTCGTTAATGATTAGTTTTCAAACCATTGGACCTATGTTGCAACAAATAATCTTATAATGATAAGATTATCAGCCCTATTTCTGCAATAATTCTATGTATCTTTACAAGTATTAGTGGACACAATTTTTGGGCGAATGAGGAAAATCTGGGCTTTTGTTATTCTTGGGGTAATATCTGTTATTCAGCAACAGGAGGTTAAGGCGCAATGTCCTAATGACAATGGGTTTTTAATGAACTTTACACCGGTATGTAATAATACCGCCGAGAATGTTACCAACTGTATTACGGGTGGCCAATATGTGGCCGTAGATGTTGTGGCAGGCAATGTATACACGTTTTCTACCTGCGGCAGCAATGCCTTTGATACGTACATAACCATTTACAATAGTAGCGGTGGCGGCGCTTTGGGTTATGATGATGATTTTTGCAATAGCCAGTCATCAGTTACGTGGACCGCCTCCTTTACCGGCACACTTTGGGTACTGGTTGACAGATACGGTTGTAATAGCAACACTATTTGTATTCCGCTGAATATAACGTGCAGTGTAGGTCCGCCACTAGCGCCCGGCGATGAACCCTGCAGTGCCACTGCATTAACTGTGGGCACCTCCTGCAATTCTACCAGCAGCACTACGGCTGGTTCTACCAGTTCTACCGGTGTAGCAGCGCCTACCTGCGCCAGTTACACCGGTTACGATGTTTGGTTTACGGCGGTGGTACCGGCTTCCG
>DATGXP010000067.1:0-1671 GCA_035298845.1 Chitinophagales bacterium | reverse complement strand
TATCCAGTGAATACATTACCTGCAGGTAGTCATATACGTTGCTGCCGCTGTAAGTACCACCTACCTGGTAGTTGAAGCTTACATTAACCGAGGTATATAGCTGTGCATCTACAGGGGAAGTGTTGTAGGCTATCTCGTCCATCACTCCTTCGTCCCATGCATAATCGCCCGGCACTACCGTTTGATAAATTCTATTATCGATAAGTGTAAGGCCCGAACCTGATGTAATGTTATTAACCGGATTTTCCATGTTAGCGTATGGTGTAGCACCGTTGTAGGTAATCCACCATTCGCTGCGGTTGCTTGGATGTGTACCATACAAATATTTAACCCTCCAGCCTGATGTTGCATCGCTAAGCTGAGTGCTAACACCGGTTCCGAAAGTCTCGGTAGATACCGTAGTGTTGTTAGACGTGGCTGTTATTACTTCGCTACTGCCGCAGTTTACAGTTACATCGTTGCTGGCCACAGCAATAGGCACCGGCTTGATAGTCACCGTGCCATTCATTGGTATATCGCAACTGCCGCTATGTACAGCAACGGTATATTCGCCAACAGCGCTTACCGAACCTAACACCAGTGCGTTGCCGGTACCGTTGGTAGCAGATGGCATGCCTACCGATGAACCATCGCGATAAATCTGGTAAGGAAATCCGCTCACGGAACCGCTAAGGCCTATGGTTACTGATGAACTTGCATCGTAGCAAGTAGAACCGTTGGCTGGTGTTACTGTAAATGTAGGTGCAGTAGTAGTAATTGTAAAATCGGCTTGCGTACGGCAACTCGGGCTGCTTGAACATGCTGCCCAGAAAGTATACGTACCCTGTGTATTAGTGTTTGCCAGACCTGAGCCCGCAACACCTACCGGGTTAAATGAAACACCCGTGCCTATAGGCGAGCCACCCGTAGAAGCTGTATACCACTCTACAGTACCCGGTTGGTTCAATAGTATATTTTCTCCTGCCGGTGGGGTAACTGTCCATGTATAGTCATTATTAATCACATTGCTTGCTCCATCGGTAGTAGATACCAATGTATAAGTAGTGCCGGCGTTAAGAGATACAGGGCTGCCTACTGTGCCGAGCATAGGTTCATCGCCGCTACCGCCATCATTATCTATGCGCAGCAGCGTGCCTCCACTACAAGCTCCTGGTGTAAAGTTGCCGGTAAAAATATAACCAGCACCATTGTACGTGGTGTTGTTATTCATTTCGAATATATAATTGCCGGTAGCTGATACCTGGAATTGTATAACTGAGTAAGTTCTGGCAGGGCCGCTAAAAGAGCAAACAGCATTATTTACTGCACCTACAGGTGTGCTGGCAGTAGAGTTGCTCGCCAGCCAACCTCCGTAAATTCTGTTTGGAATAGCTGGTACCACAAAATTATCTACACATACATTGGATGCGGTAAGATAACCAGTGCCCCCCTGACAAACACTTACCGGTGTAGTGGTAAGCGGTGTAGGTACATAATTGATGCTAAGTGTGCCGCTGGCCGGCGAAATACAATCCGGCGATACGGTAAGCCTTGCTGTAACTGTATGGTTACCTGTAGCAACACCACTAAATGTTGGGCTTGACTGATAGGTGCCACCATCCAGCGCATACTCATAATTTACACCCAACGGGCTGCTTACGTTTATGGTACCTGAGGTTACTGCACATGTTG
>DATGXP010000066.1:0-3868 GCA_035298845.1 Chitinophagales bacterium | reverse complement strand
GTCGCCAACGGCCGAAAAAATATAGCCATCGGCATGCACCAATACTTTGCCCGCCGGTTCGGCCGGTGAGAATACTTTGGCAACTACCCGTTGCGCCGTACGTACATCCTGGTTAAAGAAATCAATGTTTGAATCTATTACCAAGGCGGGGCCTGCCGCCGGAAAAAACTCAAGCGTAAGATGCCCGTAGACAGAAGCAATGCCGCTACCGTCCTCGTTAACATAGTTTTGCGCAACTGCATAGAATGTGTCAATGCCGGCGCCAATGTCATATATCCGAGTATGCGAAAAAGCACGGCGCTTAAAATCGGGATGTGGGGCCATAACCGCCACGGCACCATCATTCGTCCCCCAATCAGGTATGTCGCTTGCGGCAACTATGATACGGTCACCGGAATCGGAAACACAATAACCATCGAAACGTAGGACCACTCTGCCCGCCGACGGCGCATCAAATGGTAAGGAGGAAACCACTATAGCGTTGGCTACGCGCATATTTATGTTGGTTACATTTACCTTGGTTTGTTTTACAATAGGTTCATCGGCGATTGCCGCCAGACTTAGAAAAATTGCTGCTACAAATAGATAGGTCGTTTTCATGTTACAGGATAGTTTGTTGTGGTACAAAAGCACTCTTTTTAGATAAAATATATGCTGATGGCCATCATCGATAAGAATGAAACTCGTCATTTACTGCTATATATGAGAGGAGTATTTAGTTTTAAAAATATTGCCTATTGGGTTCGATTATAAAGTAGAATGTAATCTGCAATAGGTTTTTAAGTCGTGAATCAGCCTTGTTTTTTGCCTCATCCCCTCTGTCTAGGGTATCTCTTTTCTTACTAAGAGAAAGGATGCCGCACCAACAAAATTCAATCAATAAACATTTAAGATTAGCTTAAGCTAAGAACCATTTTTTAATGCAGTTCCGGGGAATGAGTAAAAAGATTTACACTTTCCAAAAGCGAAGCAGGGCTATTTCGATGGCGAGGAATAGGAGGCTGAGTATTAAGCACAGTTTCCAAAGCGGGGTGCCGCGGTCGAGTTCTTTTACTACGGTGCTTACTTCGGAATGGGCGCCATTAACTACGTTCACATTGCTCTGAGGGTATTGCTCTTTCAGAAGTGAAGCATCCATAAATTTCATGTCTGATTCTTTACGGTCGAAATCGAGGGCCAGCACGTCGGTAGTATCTGAGTTTTCTAAACCTACTTCGTAGAATCCGGCCTTTTTAATCTGCTCGTTTAAGCCCAATAGCATTTTATCGCCCACTGCAAACTGTTCGGGGATAAACTCCACATTACCCCCTTTTATTTTGTAAACCTTATCGCCTGAGCCTTTCTTAACTGCTGTTTCAATGCGCGTTTTGTCACCTATAAAATAGCTGATGTTGCCACTGCGTATGTTGAGCACCGCCATTTTGTAAAGCATGGGCACGAAAATAGCATGCACCGGAAGGTCGCTGAAATCCTGATCGAGGGGCGCACCGCATACATATAGGGAGCCACGGCCCTGCGGGTAGCGGCTAAAAAATGAGCTACCATCTTTAAGCGTAAGTATAGCCTCTTCATTGCTGGTAGTGGAGCGTGTAAACTGGTAATACTTTTTTGCCCGCGGCAGATTCATGTTTTCGGGAATGCGCTCAAACACATCTTTGAAAATATTCTGCTGCATGTTGATGCCCGCAAGGTCCTGCGCAACCTCTGAAAAGCCGGAAATGGAGTTGGCGTGCAGGTTATTTAGGAAACGGTTGTAGGCTTCTACATCGGCTTTATCGCCGGGGAAAACAGCTACGGCCCCACCATCGTTAAGGTATGTAACTATGGCCGCCGACATAGAGGAAGAAATAGTTTTCAGATTATCCAGTATTACCAGTTGGTTTCCTTTCAAGGCATTGGCATCGAAGCCGGAAGCCATAGTAGAGGTGTAATTGAACTCCTGTTGATTTTTAAACAGGGCATCTAAAAACTGATTACTGCGGTTCTCGCTATAGGCCAGCACGTTTATCTTCTCTATCACATTAAAGGCCAGAAAGTAGTTATCATCAAATGTGATGGGATAATCCTGTAGTTGTAACTCGGCTTTGTTCCAATTAGGCTGGGTGAGCACAAAACTCATAGTGTCGTAAATAAATGAGTTAGGCTCTACCGAAAAATCGGCCATGGCTTTGGTCTGGTTATTCAGTTTTAACACCACGCGATTGTTATCGGATGACTTCTCGCCGCTAGTGCTGATTTTTACAATCAAGTTTACCTGCTGGTTAAGCAGTTGCACCGGTTCATTAAACCATACGGTATCTATGTATACATTGGCCTGCGCATCGGCTGCCAGTGGTACCAGGTTATAAAGCACCTGTGAGTCTATGCTCAGGTTGCCCATATTTTTTTGAAAATCGGAGAGGAGATAAGCTACTTTGTTTTTACCGTTTTCGCGGCTAAGGGCATCGTGCTGGCGTTTGGTTATTTCATTGAGGTTGCGCACAGCCGGCGATGTTTCCAACTCATCGGTCATTGTCAGGAATTCTTCTTTGCCTACCAGGCGCTGATGCTTGCCTTCAAAATCATTGGTGAGCAATTGAAACTGGTCATCGGCCGAATAGTTGCCGGCAATTTCTTTGGCGGCTAGCTTTGCTTTATCGAACAAGCTGCGACCATCACTAACGGCATTCATCGAAAACGAATTGTCGACATATACGCTTACATATTTGCGGCCAGCGGCCGCGCCGTTGTGTTTGTTTGGTATAAATGGCTGCGCAAATGCAAACACCAAAAAAGCCAATGCCAGTAAACGTGCCAATAACACGAGCAAGTGTTTGATACGGCTGCGTGATGATGTTTCTTCCTTAACTTCTTTTAAAAACTGAACATTGCTGAAATACACCGTTTTGTACCTGCGGAAATTGAACAGGTGTACAATTACCGGTATAGCCAAAGCCGATAACGCAAACAAAAATAAAGGGGACACAAATTGCATGGGGCTAAAATAACAAATGCATAATGCCGAGCACATCACAATAATTCGAAAAAATCATAAAGAAATGGGCCTGGCAAATTACTTTTGCAACATGCTTGAAGCCTTTGCACCTATTGTCGACAAAAACTCGCGCATATTGATACTGGGCACCATGCCCGGTGAGCGGTCGTTGCAGCTACAGCAGTACTACGGCCATAGCGGCAACCACTTCTGGAAGATACTGTTCGCCCTTTTCAACCAACCATTTTCTACCGATTACAACGAACGGATTAACCTGCTAAAAGAGAACAACATTGCCCTGTGGGATGTATTGAGCCATTGTGAACGTACCGGTAGCTCAGACAGTGCTATCAACAACGAGATAGCCAATGACTTTAAATTATTTTACAACAAACACCCTAAGATATCAGCTGTTTTTCTGGACAGCCTTACTGCAGAAAAATTGTATGTAAAGCACGTAGGTAAATCGCCGGACAAGAGGTACTACCTGCTGCCATCGCCCAGTGGGCAACATGCGCGCCTTAGTTTACAAGATAAAATTGAGCGGTGGAGGGTGATAATGGATGAGTTAAAATAGCTATCTGATTACTGGTGGTATATGAATAGGCTGTATTAACAACTATGCGCCCGGATAGTCCGCTTTTTTTTGTTGTTTAGTAATACAATAAAAAGTACTGATGACCAGTGAGCAGTTAACATTATTAGCGGATGCTGTGCAGAGACTATCGCTGGCCCGCGATATGGAAACCGTGATGAATATAGTGCGCACCGCTGCCCGTAGCCTTACCGGTGCCGATGGAGCAACCTTTATTTTAAAAGATAAAGACCTGTGCTACTACGCCGATGAGGATGCGATAAGCCCGCTATGGAAAGGGCAGCGTTTTCCTATGGCGG
>DATGXP010000065.1:0-1699 GCA_035298845.1 Chitinophagales bacterium | reverse complement strand
ATGATTAAGCACTATACAATTCTTAATAGATGGGGTTTGCTGCAATGCTTCATCTACAATTTTCTTAAGCTCTACTTTTTTATCGCCCCGGTATACAGCATCGGCAGTTATCAGCAAAGTGCAGGTAGCATCGTTCACACGGTCCACAATAGAATTGGAAGAGAACCCCGCAAACACCACTGAATGTATGGCCCCTATACGCGCGCAGGCAAGCATAGCAATAGCGCCCTCAAGCACCATAGGCAGGTAGATACAAACCCGGTCGCCCTTCTTCACCCCTAACTTCAGCATAGCATTTGCAAAGCGGCAGACTTCGGCATGTAATTGCTTATAAGTAAGGCTCCGTGATTGTTCGGCAGGGTCATTAGGTTCCCATATCAGTGCCACCTGGTTGGGCCTTTCTTGCAAGTGCCGGTCAAGGCAATTCTCGGTTAGGTTTACCTGCGCCCCATCAAACCACTTTATAGTTGGTTTATCAAAGTCCCACTGCAATACTTTATCCCATTTTTTTTGCCAGAAGAAATCACCGGCTACTTCTGCCCAAAAGTCCTCGGGTGCGTTTACACTTTTGGCATATGCTTCTTTATATGTTTCTATAGTATCTATCTGCTTCATATTCCTGCTTTATAAAATTGAATTTAATCATCTTTCCCTCTTAGCTTCTCTATACCATCATCGCGCTTACTATTTTTGGCAAAAGCAGCCAAATGAATTTTAAACCCTACATTGAATAAGCGTCCTTCTAGCGGTGCATAAATTTCGGAAAAACGCGGGTGAGCATAGGTAGGGTTGGGGTACACCGTGGGGCCAAAACTGGTTTGACGTATATCGGCTATGTTCTCAAAGTTGGCAAACAGCAGAATATATTTAAAAGCGTACTGCACGTTCATACCTACCTCCCAAATACTGTGGCCTACCCGGCCATCACTAAGCTTTACAGGGCTGTAATAATAAATATCTACCCCAATCGAAAAATGCTTGATTTCATATCCTGCCAAAAAAGCAACAATATGTTTGGATGTAAGCGGGGCAATACTTTTTACGCCGTTAATACGCCGGTTGTTATCGGTATATGAATAGGTTACCGAAAAAGCCGCACCCCGGTAGCCAAAACTTATACCGGTTTCTACTCCACCGGTGCGCATATAGCCCCTTGCATTAGTGTAGTTTATCTGTTCGCAATCCAATAAGTGGCATCCGGTATCGGAGAAAGATTGCGGCAATAATGGCCTGAAGATATGGGTAAGAAAATAAACCTGGTGTATATTAACACTAAGGCCATTCAGGTTAGGCAGTTTTACTTTCCAGTCAATAGTACCTCCCAGCGATAACTCTGCTTTAACCGAGTCTGCTATCGGGAGCACATTCAGGTAACGTGCCTCTTCGCTTTCATCCTGAAAAATAGTGGGCAGTTTATAGCCCATCCCCACATTCAACCGCGTAGAAAAAAAGCTATTCCAGTTGCGCCGCAGTGCTACGTGGGGAAGCGGAAACACTTTATACCGGTTATTATAATCAATCCGCAAACCAGCCTCTATAGTCGTCTTCTCATCAAAGTTATAGATGTATTGAATAAACCCACCGTAGGTAATAAACGAATAGCTGCGGTTTAAATCCGATGAATCTGCGCCTTCATCAAATTTATCGGTGCGCACATCAAACCCAATTACCACGTCGTGTTTCTTATGCACCAAGTGGT
>DATGXP010000064.1:0-2945 GCA_035298845.1 Chitinophagales bacterium | reverse complement strand
CTATCGCCCTGGCAAAAAACTGTAGAGCCCTGGGCTGTAATAGTTGCATCTGGTAAACTATCTACCGTTAAATTTAGCGTAACAATACTATCGCAACCACCGGTTGCCTGCAATGTATCGCTATAATTGCCCGAAGTGCCTAATACCTGCCCGTTAAACACATATGTTTCACCGGCACAAATACTAGCATTAACCGTTGATGAAATTACACTGCTAACAGTTAGTGTTAAGGTTATAATACTATCGCAACCGTTGAATGCAGTCAGGGTATCGGTGTATATGCCCGCTGTATTTAGTTGCTGTGCGCCAAACGGATAAACAGCCCCCGCACAAATGCTTGCCTGCAGTGTGGTAAATTCGTTAGGCAATACTGTAAGGTTCAGGGTTATTATCGAATCGCAACCAGCTGAGTTAACCAGTGTATCGTGATATACACCAGTGGTGCTGCGCTCTGCCCCATTAAAAAAGTATGTTTCGGAAGGACATATAACTATAGAGAATGCAGATGAAGAATTTTGCTTTAGGCTAAGAGTTAATGTTATGATAGAATCGCAACCCACACTATTTACTAAAGTGTCACGGTACACGCCTGCCGTAGTGCGGTTAATACCATTAAACAGATAGGACTGGCCCGGGCAAATAGCAGCCGAAAGGGCTGATGAAGTCGGCTGCCTGAATGTAAGCGTCAATGTAATTATCGAATCGCAGCCTGCTGCATTCACCAGAGTATCATAATATACACCTGCTACTGTCAGCGTGTAACCATCGAAAGGATAGCCCTCCCCCGGACAAACAGATGCATTGATTGAAGAGCCCGTTGGCTGATTAACTGCCAGTGTAAGTGTAGTTATGGCGTAGCAACCCGCAGTATTGGTAACCGTGTCGTAGTAAATGCCTGATGCGGTAAGAGGTGTTCCGTTAAATAAATAGGTTTCACCAGTACAGATAGCAGCACTAATAGAGGTGTTATCATTTTGCAGTACAGTTAACGTCAAAGTAATCACCGAATCACATCCCGCTGTATTAGTTAAAGTATCGTAGTATACCCCGGCGTTAGTAAGTGTGCTGCCATTAAACAGATATGATTGTCCGCTACAGATTGATTGGTTTTGGGATGAACCGGTAGGCTCTTTTACCAGGATTGTGACCGATGCAGTATCGGAGCATGCACCGGTAGTACCTGTTACATAGTAGGTATTAGTTGAAGATGGCGTAAACGCAACACCATCCGATATACTGTTGCTCCAGTTATAACTGGTGGCACCTATACCACTAAGTGTAGCCTGCTCCCCGGCACAAACCGTCAGACTACTTACCGAAATACTAACCGTAGGTGCTGCGGCATAAATAACATTTAGTGTTCCGGCCGGGCTAATACCGCAAAAGTTTTCGGCCGTAACACTTATAACACCACCGGTAGTCGAGGATTGTACAATTATCTTAGCACTGTCAGATGAACCGCTCCAACCGCTAGGCAATAACCAGTTATACCGGGTGGCACCGGCTACCGGTACTACACTGTAGATTCGCATACCGGTGCCGCACAAATTTGTATTACCGGCTATAGTACCGGGCTGTGCAGGCGGCGCAGTGCAGTTAGAATACTTTGCTATAAACGCCCAGGTTTTGTTACCTGTAAGAAACTGCTCGGCGGTAGCTGCAGTATCAGGGTCAATATCAACCGATTCAGCATTACTATGCAGCCCGGCGTTACAGGTAAAAACTATACTATTATCTATAGCGCTATATAATGCAGTGGCCACTGGATGATAGCCGGTATTTGTAGCAAAATCTGAAACCGGGCCGGCAATTAGGCCGGTAGCCGGATTTACTTTAAAAAAACCGCGATGGGGTAACACCCCGTCCGCTTCGTAATAGGCAAGTAAAATATTGCTATTCAAGGTGCTTACCTTATTACACCAAACGTCGCTGGTCTTCTTATATTTTTGTGCCCATTGAAAAACCTTTGCAGAATTATACTTTACTAAAAAACCAAATTCATCGTTGGGCCCTGTTGTAGAAAGCGTATTATTCCCGTTCCAGTTAAAGTTTACATTACTACCTCTAAAAAATCCGGAATAATACATATTGCCAGCGTCATCAAATCTAACGGCATTAGTTCCTGCAATACCGGTAATAAGCGAATCTGTTGTTATGCCGTTCAAATTTACCAACCGTAAAGCCTGCGAAGCAACTAACAACCTGCCACTGGCATCGTGCACAGCAATATCTTCGCAATCTCTGGTTTGTATATCCAGCCTTGCCCAAATCAAATTTATACTGCTATCGTACTTAGCATAAAAGCCATCGCGGTTAACTGTGGTGTTGTGCCGGGTAAGGCTGGTAACGCCCGGCCCTGGATCAAAGTCAACAGGATTGCGCACACAACCACTTACATAAATGTTGAATAGCGAATCGGTAGTAATACCCAGCCCCTTTACCCCTACACCGTTAAAAAACCTGCTTTTAAGGTAGTTGCCGTTATTATCGTATTTGCACATAAACATAAAATCTGTGCCAGATGTATGTATAACTTTGCCCGGGCCCGGGTCAAAATCTGCACTATCGGTTGAGTTGCCATAACCGGTAATATAAATACATCCTGACCGGTCCAGAGCTATATCGAAACCGAAACCAGTACCTACAGCCCTGGCCCATATTAATGCCCCGGAAGGATTATACTTAGCAAAGAAGACAGCATCTCTATCGTTGGCAGATGCTACTAACTTTATACTGATAGATGAAGGATCGGGAAAAAGTGTATCGGTAAAAGAGCCAACCACGTAAATGTTTCCTGAGTTATCCAATACGGCCTCGGTAATGCTGCTGGCCGGTGTAACACCGGCCGCTGTAGATTGTAGCTTTTTGGCCCATTGCACCAATGGATATTGCGCCTGGCTGGAGGTGTAAAAATACATGATAATTAAAAAGAGGATTACCTTTTT
>DATGXP010000063.1:0-2510 GCA_035298845.1 Chitinophagales bacterium | reverse complement strand
ACTTACTGCAAAAAAGGCATGGGTTTTCTATAGACGATAAATCTATAGCAGGCACCGCGCAATTCTTACTGCAATAAGAAAGCTACGATAAGATAATGTGGGGGTTGGATATAACTAAAACAATACTACTACATAAAATGTTTTAGCAGGCGCACTTCTTCCTGGCTCAGGAACCTCCAGCGGCCGCGGGGTAAATCCTTTTTGGTAAGGCCTGCAAAGAAAACACGGTCCAGCTTCTCAACTTCATAACCACAGGCTTCGAACAGGCGGCGTATAAAGCGGTTTTTGCCTGTGTGTATCTGTACACCTACTTCGGCTTTATTCTTTGGGTTAGGGTAAGCTATTTCGTCCAGTTCGGCAATGCCATCTTCCAGCACTACACCACCTTCGGCTATTTTATCAAAATCTTCTTTGCGCAGTTTTTTATCCAGTATCACGTGGTATACTTTCTTCACCTCGGTGCTTGGGTGCGTTAGCTTTTGGGCCAGTTCACCATCGTTGGTAATAAGCAATACGCCGGTAGTCTGGCGGTCGAGGCGGCCCACAGGGTATAACCTTGGCTTCTTAATAGAATCTATCTGGTCGTAAGCGCCCCGCAAAAGCTCCATTACGGTTTTGCGGTCGTTCTCATCCTTCACAGTGGTTATGTAATCCTTCGGCTTGTTCAGGAGTATGTAATACTTCTTCTCCAGCGAAAGCACTTTACCATCAAACTCCACTTTATCTTTCACGTTTACTTTGTGGCCCATTTCGCGCACCACAGTGCCGTTTACTTTTACACGGCCCTCTTTTATAAGGTCATCGGCAGCGCGGCGAGAAGCCACACCTGCATGCGATATGTATTTGTTCAAACGAACTTCATCAGGAAACTTTTCTTCAGGTGCATATATCTCCTCAGCATCATCTTCCTTGCTGCGCTTAGGGCTTACATATTTTTTAGCAACAGATTTTTTATCGCCTTTGGTAGCGTCAAACTTTTTCTTCTCAAATTTCTTATCCAATGCACCACTGCTGCGCTCAAACATTTTTTTGGCGGCAGCCTCTAATGCGGGGTTCCCTTTCTTCGATTTATCCCACTTTTTGTAAGGGATAGAAGATGTTTTTGTTTCCCGCTTGGGGCCTTTATCTGATGATTTTTTCTGCACGTGGTAAACCTAAGTGATTCTTTAAATAATACAAACAAAATAGCACGAAGACTTGTGAAGTTTTAAAAGCTTCAAAAGTCACTTATAGCACCTTTTAATTTAATTCTATCGATATAATTTCCACTCTTCTTTCAAGAGCAGCGGCGGGGTTGTAAACCGAATTGCGCTTATCAATCCGGCTATCGCTAATTTCTTTGGCGGCTGTTTCTTCGCCAAACGATTCGTTTTTAATCACCAACTTACCACTGGCTATGTAGCTTAGCAACATACCCTCGCGGTAGTGGTAGAAGTAATTGCGCAACGATGCTACACGCCTGTAACCCAGCTTAATATTATACTCGTTTACGTTTAGCGGAGAACAATATCCCTTTACCGTAACCTCTACCTTATTACCAGCTTCTAAAAGCTCTTTCAGCTGCGCACTGAAGGCTACCAGGTCGTAATAACCTTTATCTACTTTGCTTATAAACAACGAATCAATCTCTTTTTTCGCGCTTAGCTTATCATCGCCTTTCAATTCCTTCAAATATTCTCTTTCGTACTCAAAGCGGCGCTGCGAGTAGGCTTCATAGGTTTGGCGGTAATCTAATTTAGTAGTATCGCTAAGTGTGCGTGCATCGGGCTCATCATTATGAAAATACAACTGCACACCTACTTTCTGCTTCACCTGTTTCAGTTCTTTATTAATAATAACGTCCGGAACAACCGGTTTCTCCTGAGCCAATACAGGCGGCACTACCGGTGCTACTATCGGCGTATCCTGCTTAGCTGCAATTACAGGTGTATCCACTTTAACTAGTGCAGGTGTATCTACTACAACAGCCACAGGTGTATCAATTTTAACCACAGGTGGTTCAATAGGCCTTTGCACCTTCTTGCCAGTGCCATAAGCATAAATATCGTTGCAGCAGGTTTCTGCCTCTATAAAATAAGAGCCTTTTCTGTTAGATGTAATATACGCCCGCGAATCGTCTACCGCTTTTGAATAATACAAATCGTTCTGCGGTGTATTGATGGGCATCAGCAAATTCTTAGGGTCGCTCCACGTAACTGCCTCACCGGTTGTTTCAAAAATATCGTAGCCACCAAAACCATAATGCCAGTCGCTGCTAAAAAACAGCTTCTTATTATTTACATCATAAAACGGGGTTACCTCGTTGCCCTGGCTGTTTATTTTCGTTCCTGCATTTACAGCAGGCTGATAGGTACCATCGGCATTCAGTTTGCTCACCCAAATATCCATTTGTCCCTGGCCCCCTTCGCGGTCCGATGAGAAGAATAACACCTCATTACCTACCTTATCAAAACCTATAGCAGGTTGCGTATTGGTGGCAGCAGGGTCGTTTACCTGTTCGCCCAATTTTT
>DATGXP010000062.1:0-1501 GCA_035298845.1 Chitinophagales bacterium | reverse complement strand
ATATCGCCGAAATTGCGGAAGATGTCTTCCACATTGGCACCCTGGTAGCTATGGCCACCAAAGTTACTTGGGTCCATACCGGCATGGCCAAACTGGTCGTACTTGCCTTTCTTTTGCGGGTCGCTCAGTATCTCGTAAGCCTCGGCAGCTTCTTTAAATTTCTCTTCGGCTTTTTTATCGCCCTGGTTTCTATCCGGGTGAAACTGCAACGCCACCTTGCGGTAAGCCTTTTTAATTTCCTCTGCACTGGCGGTTTTGGTAACCCCTAATATCTCGTAATAATCTCTTTTTGCCATATAAATAAAATCAAAGCTCAAAAATCAAATTTCAAAGCAAATCACCTCTGTTTTTTAGTTTGCTCACTATTGCGCCAAAAATTTTTGTCAGTTCAACTGCCTCGTTCATTAGTTTTACTCTTGTCTGCTCCAAATCTGCATCCAAAGCATGTACACCTATTAAATCTAACCAGTAAGCACTTTCTTTAGCCTCTTTACGGCTTATTCTAATTCTCAAAAAAGCATCCTTATCACTTATAGGGTCCTGCGCTTCAATATAGTTGGCACCTACCGAACCGGAGGCCCTTACCAGTTGTTTTCCATCCTCGGTAAGAATATAGTTTTTAGGCAGTTTCAAAAGAAACGATCTGACTTGCTTAGCAAAAACATTAGTTCGCTCCATCAAGTCATATTTCTTTTCCATTTAATCGCTCCTTCTATTCTTTGATATTTGAAATTTGGACTTTGAGCTTACTTACCTACCACCACTTTGGCAAAACGAATAAGCTTATCGTTTAAGAAATATCCCTTCTCCACTTCGTCTATCACCTTGCCCGCTAACTCCGGAGTAGGTGCCGGAATTTCGGTAATGGCTTCGTGCTCATCTATATTAAACTCTTTGCCAATGGCTTCCATGGGCTTCAGTCCCTTGCTGCTAAGTGTATTTTTAAGCTTGGTATGCACCAGTGTTAAACCTTCTTTTACAGCGTTTACATCTTCCGATTTTTCAAGGGCTTTTTGTGCGCGGTCAAAATCATCGAGTGTAGGTAGCAGGTCTTTCAATACATCTTTGCTGGCTGTGGTTATAAGTTCCAGCCTTTCGCGGGCCATGCGCTTTTTGGCATTGTCGAAATCGGCATACAAGCGCACGTACTTATCGCGCTGTTCTTCCAATTCCCTTTTCAGTTCGGCTATTTCAATATCTTTTGGGTCAGTTTTTTCTTCCTCAAAGTCAGCATCTTCGGGCTTGTTTTTCTTAAACACATCGTTTATCAGCTTTTCGGCGGCATCTAAGGTCTTTCCGGCAAAATTTTCTGCCTTTTCCTTAGCATCTGCCGCAAACTCGCCTGCTTTGCCGGTTACCTGGTTTTTAATGTCTTCTACCTTATCTTTAAGGTTTTCTTTTTCGTTATTGTCTTGCATGGCCACAAATTTTTATTGGGCACACGCGAAAAGCGTGCACCAGCAGGGTGCGAATATCAATTTTTTTGCCTGACAGCCTATAA
>DATGXP010000061.1:0-4582 GCA_035298845.1 Chitinophagales bacterium | reverse complement strand
ACCCACATACCACATGAAATCAGTTTTACTTTCTGTTTTGGCGCTCTTCTATTCTGTAACCTATGCGCAGGTTACCAGCCCGCAAACGCTTACCAAAATTGCCTTTGGCAGTTGCAACGACCAGCGCAAACCCATGGAAGTATTTTACAAAATTGCGGATGAGCATCCGCAGCTTTTTGTTTTTCTGGGCGATAACGTATATGGCGATACCGAGGATATGCAGGTACTGCAGGCTAAATACGATACCCTGGCATCGCGCCTGCCCTACCAAAAACTATTACAACAGGCACCGGTAATAGCCACCTGGGACGACCACGATTTTGGTGTAAACGATGGCGGAAAGGAGTATCCCAAAAAAGAAGAGTCGAAGAAAATTTTTCTCGATTTTTTTAAAGAGCCCACCAATAGTGAACGCCGGACACGCGAAGGGCTTTATGCTTCTTATATGTATGGCGAAGCCGGCAAACGGGTGCAGGTAATATTGCTGGATTGCCGCACCTTTCGCGATTCGCTTCTGTTTAAAAAGCACCCGCAGATATGGGGCGAATACCAGCGCTGTGGAGACACGCTTAAAAATATGCTGGGCACAGCCCAATGGAAATGGCTGGAGGGCGAACTGCAAAAGCCGGCCGATGTACGCCTGATAGGCAGCAGCACCATGTTTCTGGTAGATTACAACGGCTGGGAAGCCTGGGCCAATTTTACCTGCGAGAGTGAGCGTATGCTATCGTTAATAAAAAAGACAAAAGCCAATGGCGTGGTATTCCTTAGCGGCGATATACACCACGGCGAAATATCTAAGCGTAAGGTAGAGGGGCAATACCCCATTTATGATTTTACATCGAGCGGCCTTACGCACACCGTATGGTTTGCCAATAAAAATAAATACCGCGTGGGCACGGCCTATTGCAAAATCAACTATGGCCTGCTAAGCTTCGACTGGGATAGACGCAGCCTTCTGTTTGAACTAAAAAACAAAAAAGGAAAAACAGTGCGCCAACAGGCCGTAAACCTGGATGAGTTAAAATTGTAACCCAGTTAAAAAAGAGAGATAAAAAATTTGCAATTCGTTAAATACTGATATTTTCAGCAACCACACCAAACACCCAAAAATGAAAAAAGCTTTACCCGCTCTGTTATGCTTTGTATTTGTTTTGTTTAAAACCGGCTATGCCCAAACCGGAGATATTTTGGGAACCGTAACCGATATAGAAAGCAAAGAACCCATTGCTTCGGTTGCCGTAAGGTGCGAGAAACAGAAGAATACGATTACCGATGCTGTGGGCAAATATAAAATTTCGCTGCCAGCCGGCGAGTACGAATTAAGGTTTAGCTCCATAGGGTTTAAAGCAGAAAAGCGCACCGTTACAGTAGTAGCGGGCGAAACTCAAACGCTCAATGTTCAACTGAACTCGGCAGTGTTTAAGCTGAACGAAGTTGTTACAGTTAGCCAGTACAAAAAGAACGCTGCTACCGAAACAGTATCTACCGCTGTAGTTACCAGAGACCAGATTAAAAACACTAACAGCCAGGATGTAGGCGAAGCTATAAGCAAAACACCCGGCGTATTGGTGCAGGATGGGCAAATATCTATACGTGGCGGTAGTTCATTTTCATACGGTGTAGGCTCGCGCACTACTTTATTGGTAGATGGGCTCGACCTTTCCAGCGCCGATTTGGGCCAAACACAGAATACGCTGGCACCTTTGGAAAATGCCAAGCAGATTGAAGTAATCAAAGGCGCTTCATCGGTTATTTATGGCTCATCGGCATTAAACGGTGTGGTGAATATTATTACCGACTGGCCTACCGAAGAAAAACCTAAAACAGAGATAGAAACAAACTTTGGCGTATCGGATAAACCAAAAGACAGGCGCCTGCAGTGGTGGAGTTCTGCGCCGCCATTCTTCGGCTCGCTGAATGTTACACATGCCCGCAGAATAAAAGACCTGCAACTACTGGTAGGTGGCAATATTACTTACAACAGCAGCCATTTGCAGAACGATAACACATGGCGCATGCGCGGTTTTATAAAAACAAGATATATACACCCCAAAATTGCGGGCTTAACTTTTGGTGCCAATGCCAGTGTAATGCTGGAGCGTGCCGACCAATTTTTTATTTCACGCGATCTTGATTCGCTATCGCTGGTGCCGTCCGCCTCATCCAGCAGCGAGTACAACAAAATAACTATAGACCCGCATGTAACCTACAGCAACATCAAGGGGCACAACTACAAGCTGATGATGCGCTATATAAATATCTGGAGGCCCGGTGCCGGTGACGATATAGATGCGGTAAGCCACGGCCTTATTGTAAATAACCAATACCAGTACCGGTTTAAAGAAAAGCTATTGATAATTACTGCCGGTATACCATTTAGTATGGGTTATTCGCAAAGCAACCTTTACCAAAATAGCGGTAAGCACTTTAACTTTAACTGGGCCGCCTATTTACAGGCCGAGGTAAACTATAAAATACTATCGCTGCAGGCCGGCCTTCGTTACGAAATAGCGGGCCTTGATACATCTATGACTTTCGGTTTCCCGGCAGAGGTTAAGCGCAAAGACGGTACGTATAAAACCCTTAGCCTTCCCATTTTCCGTGCAGGGCTTAATATCCAGGCGTCTAAATCAACCAACATCAGGGCATCGTGGGGGCAGGGTTTCCGCATACCTACCATTGGCGAAAAATATATTGCACAGCCGTTTGTAGCCGGTGTAAATATTGTGCCTAATGATACCCTTAAAACGGAAAGGGCCTGGAATTTTGAATTAGGTATATCGCAGGGCGTACAGGTTAAAGACTGGAAGCTGGGTATAGACCTGGCGTTTTTCTGGCAGGAGTATAAAAACTTTGTAGAGTACCAGGTGGGCTTTTGGCCCAATGCTTATTCAAACGGCCAGCCAATATTTAATGATTCGCTGGAAGTAATTCCCGGGCAGGTATTAGGCCCACGTGCGCTTAACGTGGATGCTGCCCGTGTGGCGGGTTATGAAATTGCCGTATTGAGCACCGGTAAAATAGGCCCCGTAGGTATTAACCTTACGGCCGGTTACACTTACAATTTCCCTACCCGCAAAGATAATTACACCGGCGATGCACACTACACCACCAAAGAATACATGCGCGACTTTTTTGTTTACAACGGCAAACGCGTAGCTACAGATGATACTGCTTCGCGCATATTGGCGTATCGTTTTCGCCATCTATTCAGAGCTGATGTGGAATTGACTTATTGGAAAGCTTACCTGGGCGCTACTTTCTATTATACATCTACCCCCGAGCGGGTGCCTGAGTTCTTTAAAACGGTAGCCCTCTTTATTTTTAAAGATGTGAATGCATTGGAGAAATATCTCGATAAACATGGTAATGGCGATTTTGCTATGGATATACGTGCCGGTGTTAAAGTAAACGACCGCTTTAGAATGGGCTTTATTGTAAAGAATGTTACCAATAATCTCTACTCGCTTCGTCCGGGCAGGCCAGAGCCCTTGCGCACGTTCACTTTCCAATTCCGCTATAATTTTTAATGAAAAAACGGCTGGCTAAATCACTGTTGTTGCTGGTAATTGTTCTATGGCATTTACCGGTTAATGGGCAATACATCACCCATGGCCCCGTAATAGGTGCCCTTACGGCCTCATCGGCCAGCGTGTATATACGCACACAGCAATGTGGCAAGGTGCTGATGGAATTAAGCCAGACAGCCGACCTTGAAAAGTCTTTCTCAGTATCGGGCATAACCGATAGCCTGCGCGATAAAACAATAATACTAAAGCTCAATAATCTTAAGCCCGATACCCGTTACTATTACCGTGTTTTATTCGAAGGGCGCGAGGATACAATTAAAGGTAACTTCCGCACGTTTCCGGCAGAGGGTGCCAAAGGCGATTATACATTTGTAACCGGTAGTTGCCAGGAGACCCCTAACATGAATGTGTTTTATGCTATACCCAGGCATGAGCCCTACTTTATGATGCACACCGGCGATTTTACCTATCCCGATTACCAGATAAAACCCGACTATAGCAACAACATGGATACCGTGGCACTTAGCTATCAGCGCCGCTACGATGAAAAGGTGATGAAGCAGATGCTTTACACCGTGCCCATTGATTATGTGTATGACGATAACGACTATGTGGGCGGTGATGGTGGCAGGTATAATAAGAATGACATGCACTCTTATATGCAGAAAGGCAAAGTGAAAACAGAATTTAACTCATATCCATTTCCAGATAGCTGGCGCCGCAATGTGATTAAAGGATACGACCAGTATTTCCCGCATTATAATTTGCCCGATACCAGCACCGGGATTTTTCATTCTTTCAAGTTAGGCAATGCTGAGTTTTTTGTAATAGACCGGTGTAGCAATAAGGTACTACCTAATGCAGCAGCCTTTAAATACGATGCTAAAAAGAACCGGTGGACTTACGAGCCGCCACCGGGCTATGCGCTGTTTGGCAAGCAGCAAATGGACTGGCTAAAGAGAAGCCTGCTTGAATCTAAAGCCGATTGGAAATTTATAGTAAGCGGTGGGCCGCTGAATGGTGCCTGCAGCAAACTGATAAAGGCGGGG